>CAXTCQ010000284.1:0-3093 GCA_964242965.1 uncultured Calothrix sp.
CAAGGGGACAAGGGACAAGGGGGAAGAAAAGAATAAAACTTCTAACTCCTAACTCCTAACTCCTAACTCCTAACTCCTAACTATTCACGCAGCGGAACAACATTATGAAACCGCGAATAATCAATAGAACGTTGACCATCGCTTCTTTTGCATAAAATATCAACAAATCGCATATTCCAAAGAACTTCTTCGGGGATATATGAATGACGAGCATGAATGGTTTGCGATACGCTTTCATCGATTCCTGTAAAAGTGGTGACAAACTCCATTTCATCATCGATCATTTGTTGTGAAGTTACTCCATAAAGCGGACTATCTTCGTTAATTTCATGCATCACCAACCACGAAAGGGCAAACACAGGTGATTCGCTACGAACTAATGGTAAATCGTAAAAGCGTCGCATAAAATCACCTTCTTTGGTAAATTCGCTTTTGACGAGGGTAACGCGCACTTGTGCTTCTACAATCCAATTTTGGCGCTTATTTGCAACCCGAAACATCAAAGTTGGTAAACCGTTGTAAGGTGTGATTAATATAACATGACTGAATATTACTTGTGCCTTTGGTAATGAAAAACGAGCGAACATGATTCCACTCGAAATCGTTAAACCAAACAATCCCACCAAAGATTCAATCGTAACAAGTAAGTTAGCATACGCTGTTTTCGGATACATTGCCCCGTAACCAATGGATGCCATTGTTTGAACGCTGAAGAAAAAGGCATCAAGAAAGTTTCCCGGACGAGCATTTTCGATACCATTGCCACCTGCGATGTACATTAATGCAAATAGGGCATTGGCAATAATATACCCTAAACTAATCAGGACGATAAATCTCGCCCATGACATTGTTAGAAGTATGTGATATGGGTCATAGCGCCAACGCGAGTATGACAAACCTTTTTGCACGAAACCTAAGCCACTATACTGGCTGATTGTGCGCGGTTTTAGTCTAGCTTGGCGAGGCTTTTTACTCATATTCGGTAGCGCTGTAACCAGAGGATAAATAATTGTTTAATTTTATTTCATTATCTAATATTTTGTGCTGCTTAATTCAAAAATCATTAATATAACATTACTTATATTTTTCTTAAATTCCCCTTAAGCCTTCACCGCTTCCCAAACTGCGACATTAGCATTAGTGATAATTTTTCCTAAAATGCCTGTTTGGGTATGTTGAAAATGCTTCTGCAAAAGTGAAAGTAGATTAATATCGCGTTCTCCGGTTTCAGGGTTAACGTCAATATTTAAACAGCGGTTAATTCGGGCTGTAATTTCGATGGTTGCATCCCCAATTTGAATTTGTTGTCCAATCCAATCAAACTCCCTCCATGCTGGGATACCTTCGACTACGATATTAGGACGGAAACGACGAACATCGATCGCTTTGGGAGCAAGTTCGCTGAGGTTGTCGATAGTAGCTTGACTGACGAGGGAAATATGTGCGGTTTCTCGGTCGGGATAGCGGGTTTTATTGTAGTCTCCGACTAATTGTAGGGGTTTACTAAAACCTTGTTTTGCTGATTGGCTAGGGTAACTTGCTGCAAGGTATCCGGTAAAAAAAGTTGAAATGCGCG
Source organism: uncultured Calothrix sp. (assembly GCA_964242965.1). Taxonomy (GTDB): domain Bacteria; phylum Cyanobacteriota; class Cyanobacteriia; order Cyanobacteriales; family Nostocaceae; genus JANNFJ01. The sequence goes on from CAXTCQ010000284.1 coordinate 1,577, forward strand.
AGCGTCCGGTAAAACTATTAATATCAGACCGTAATAATTCCACTCCTTTGCGTTTGATACTCAGCATTCCAGTTGCCTCATCATAAGTACATAAAAGCGCTGCTAATGAATGCCAGTCGTTTTGCATGGCGAAGTTTTGCTTTTTCATCCAAGGTACTTCGCTGCTCGAAATCGTTTCGCTAGCGTCCTGATTATACATTAAGGCGAAAGCGCGATCGCCTGGTATCCCATGTCCAGCTTTGAGGTATACGCTTTGCACAGAAAGCGGCGATAATCCTTTAATGGGATGAATAAATAGTTGTTTAACGCGAATTTCTGACATTGTTAATAGCTAGTTGTAAGATATGCGATCGCTTCCGCAGTCATTTAAAACACCCGGATTCTCAACTTTTTGAAAAATCAGCAATCTAATGGTTGGTTTCATTAATGCATGACTTGTCGTGAGGGGTTACAAGATCCCCGACTTCTTAAAGAAGTCGGGGATCTTGTAACCCCTCGAAATTTATGAAACCGACGACTGGCTTTTAACTTTGGAATTTAGGAATGCTATATTTTGATTTTCCTACGAACTACCTATTAAGGATTATTAAAATTTTTGTACGACTGGCTTTTTCACAAAACCACCACTAATACTGCGAAGGTAGATACTGCCAATTGAGAATAAGAAAGCTAAATAACCCAGCGCTTGCACGATATAAAGATGATGGTGATATCCAAATAATGCCTTGAGGATGACACCAGGAAACTGGTCGTCAGGCAAAATTTTAGATGTATTCCAAACCATCGGTCCCAAAATACATGAATGAATTTTGGTAAAACGTTCGTAATAAAAACAAAGGTCTTGCGAAGCACGACTGTAGGAAGCTAAGGATGCAGCCGCAGTATCAAATTTATTCAATGCTGTTACAACCAGCCCTGCAACAATAAATACCAGCAATATTCCCATTATTTGGAAAAACTGACGGATATTAATTTTAACTCCCAATTTAAATAAAGCTACACCAACAAATGCAGCAGCGATAATACCCAACAATGCCCCTATACCTGCACCGTATGCACCACTTCCCGTATTAGTTGTTACTAGTGCGACTGTTTCAAAACCTTCGCGGGCAACAGCCACAAAAATTAAAATAAAGATATTCCATGCTGAATGGCTGCTTTTAATGGTTTCGCTGAGTGTACCTTCAACTTGAGCCTTCATAAATCTGGCTTGTTTGGTCATCCAGATTAACATCCAACTGAGCATAATAATCGCAAGGACGCAAAATACCCCTTCATAGAGGAATTCGATAATTCCTGCATACTGGGGAAAGGCATTTTGTAAAACTGGAACAAATAATTGAAACAAGAATGCTAAAATCACACTTGCTGCAATTCCTGCCCCTAAACCCGCGTAAACCCATCGATTGAGTTGGCTTCGTCCGGCTTTTTTTAGAAATGCCAGTACAATACCGACAACCAAAGCTGCTTCGACTCCTTCTCGAAATGCAATAAAAAAAGTAGATAAGGCAGCACTA
>CAXTCQ010000284.1:3193-11208 GCA_964242965.1 uncultured Calothrix sp.
TTAGCGGTCAGATTTTTATCTTACTGCAAGTCTAGTTAATATGTAAAATCCCTTATTAATTGACTGCAAGTAGTCTTGATGATTAATACTAAGAACGAAAAATACTGACGGTACATGAATTATTAGGAAGGGCGGGGGAACCCCGCCCCTACGACGGTATGTGTTGCATTCTTTTTTGGAATTGCTATAACAATTATCAAGCAAAAATGCATTACTAACCACTAACTTGTAATACCTTATTAGGAAAATACTACTAGCTGAAATCGCGTAACATCTTTTTCAACTCAAGATTATGCATTTCTTCTTGCCCAATCATTGTGCGTGCAAACTCTTCCAGATAAATACTGGCATTATCTACAACTTCGAGCAGCGATTTATACAAATCAAGCGCTTTCTTTTCGTGTGACAAGCTTTCTTGCAAGATATCCTTGACTGTATGCTTATACGTTTCTTCCATTGGCGCAATTTTGAGTGTCGGATGTCCATCTATACCAGTAAGGATTTCTCCTGCCTGTTGAGCATGAAGTAATGATTCACTCGCTTGTGCCTTGAAAAAATCCACAATTGGAATGCGGTTTGGACCAGTTACCATTAAGGAATAATGAGTGTAGCGAACGACACCCGCTAATTCAAATTCCATGATGGTATTGAGCAGGTCGATAGTTGTTTTTTGGTCTAGTTCTCGCATCAGTTATCAATTCGCCTCGTAAAACATGAACGATGCACTGTTATGTTTTGAGTCTAAAGATACACTCTTGATTTAATTTTAAATCCCAAGCATCCTGACTCTAAACTCTAGCTATGCTTTCGCTTCTTAATAATTTTAACCCCCTCTTAAATTCCCTCATGTCATGAAACGAGCAATTTAGAGGGAGTAGGGAGTAGGGATAGGGGAAATACATTATTTCCAATTCTTAACTCCTAACTCTTAATTCTTAACTCAATAAGAGACGCGAAATTACCCTGCGGGAAAGCTTCGCTAACGCGTCTCTACATTTTTTAACTCCTAACTCCTAACTCCTAACTCCTAACTCCTAACTCCTTTATTTCAGTGCTTGCGTGCTAGCTTTATCGATAGCTTTTTGCGATTCTGCTTCGATTGTTTTAACCAACTTTGCTACTTCTTCAGGTGTTTTAACTACTTTAGCGGGGGGAATGGCAGCAGGCCAGACTTTTACAAGTTCGTTCATGTTGGTTGTAATAGTTTTATCGATTTCGGGGTTTTCCTTTGCCATGTTGCTGGCAATTGTCTTATAAAGGTCTTGAGCATAAACAACAAACCCGCGAGAATCTTGATATTCAATCGCTGCGGAAATTTTACCGTCAGCTACTGCTGCACTATATTCTGAGTTTGCTGAGTCGAGTAAACCGTTGATTACTTGTAAAACAAAGCCGTTTTTTGAGCGTACATCGGATGGTAATGTTGCGATCGCACCATCTACTGCTTGCATGGAGTTGGTGAAGTTAGTTTTTACTTGGTCTGATTTACCATTCGATTTGACTAAATCTTGCAAGCTAATCAATGTTGTCTTGAATTCTTTAACTTTACGCTCGTTGAGTTGTTCTTCTACGTCACTGTAAATCTCTTCTACCGGGTGTCCGATGTGGGGTTCTGCCTGCTTGGGCTGATTTTGATCCATTAGTTCTTTCGCTACCAAAAGGTGTCCTTTCATCAACCCCAGTTTGGTCATGTAGTCAACGTCTCTGGCAACACCTGTGAGTTTGACTTCCTCAATCGTTACCATGCCTTTGATTTTGTCAAACTGCTCCTGTGTAATCACCTTCTTACTAACCAACTCTTCGGGTGAACTATACGGACGGTTTGCCTGAATCTTGTTTGACAACGCAGGCACGCCTAACATACCTTCAAACTTGTCCAATTCCGACAAAATCGCGTCGTTGATATTGACTTTTTTGCCATGACCGCTATGCCCTGTAGTACTTGTCGCTTCAGTAGCCTGGGGTGCGGAATTAGCAACGGACGCGGGTGAATTATCTGCCGATGGTGTACCGCCAACACAGGAACTGAGGGTAACTATGGCACATGCTGCTATCGATAAAAGGATGTAACGAGGTTTAATCATTTTTGCTCCTGGGGGACGGTTGAAAGGTATAGAGTCAAACTTTTCAAGCCAACATCTACAGTCAATTGACACGCTGTCGTAGTATCATCTATGTTAATTTCGCATATAGTGAAACTTTTTATCAACTAGTTTGTTTGTTATTAACCTTAATTTAATAGAATTCTTAATATATTTCAGTATCTGGTAACTATTTTGATAAAGTGGGTCTTATAGTCTAGCGAAATTGCCGGGTGAAAAATAATTGAGAAGTTTTATTAACTATCTCTACTGCAAAAGGTTACAAATTAGACTTTTACTTGATGCCACTGTGAGGAGATGTTGGGTTACGCTACCGCTCCACCCAACCTACGAACTACGAACTACGAACTACGAACTAGGAACTAGGAACTACGAACTGAATTTTTTTCATCAGCAGCAATAACCTCGAATTGTCCCATACACCCATTTTCGGCAACCATATCTTGATGCGGATGGAACATGTACTTACCGGGATAGCGAAATGAAAACTCTAATAGATGTCTTTCTGCTATACCCATCGTAATCACATCGGCTTTTTCACTAGGTGTCATACTCATACCAAATCGATACACATCAAAGAAGTTCGCATGGAGGTGAAATGTTACCGCTGGGTCAAATTCAATGATGTTCAAAAGGTACACTCGAACCAACTGATTTTGATAAATACGAATGGGATTGTCCATGTAGAAATGGGGTAATCCATTGAAAGAATAATATTCGTTGCTGTTGTCCTCATTCACGTCATAACCTGACATAATCAGCACCATCTCATCCGCAGGGGGACGCGGTTTCGGTGGGTCGATAATAAACATCCCGTACAAGCCTTTGGCAATATGCCGAGTTACAGGTTCGACATGACAATGATATAGATGCACTCCATATGGTTCGGCATCAAACTCATAAATCGTTGCCTTGCCATTACTGATCGGACGCACCCCATCCATTTCTGACTTGTGGACACCGTGAAAATGTAATGAATGCGAATGTCCCGCTTGGTTGAGGAATAAAACCCGAATGCGATCGCCCTCTTTTGCCCGCAATGTCGGTCCCGGTATGCGACCGTTTAAATCCCAGATATTATAAGATACCGCAGTATTTAGCTGAATCGTTGAAGTTCCCGCAGTCAGACGAAATTCTCGGACTGTACGCCCATTTTCCTGCTTTACCGTACCATAATCAAAATCTCGTAACAGCTTCATTGGATTGACTGCGGGTGCTGCTTGCGCTTCCACTAGCGGTGGCACTCTTACTCGTGACTGACCTGTAGGATTCAGCGTTTGCCATAATGTCGCTGCACTAGTTACACCCGCACCTACCAATCCCAATTTCAGGATTTGGCGACGACTCCAAAGCATTTCCTTCGGCAACATCGAGTAGTTGGGCATGACATTGAGAATAATTGGCAACTATTCCCGATAGTATAGTAAAGGTATAGTGTTGTCAATAATTCGCAAGTATATTGCAAAATATTCTAAAGAATAATATGCAGTCACTAAATCAAAGATTTTTTCATGATGTAAACTAGCTATTTAGTATCTAAACGGTAAGGTCATGCCAGTGAGAAAGCTTCTTAATGTTAGCCGCAAGAAACGCTTAATCAGTCTCGCGTCAATGGCTGCAATTAGTTGTTATATGATTATTGGGTTGCCCAAACCTGCCTATGCGATGCATATTATGGAGGGATTTTTGCCACCGGGTTGGGCTATATTTTGGTGGATAGTTGCACTCCCATTTTTTGTTCTGGGGTTACGCAGTTTGACGCGCATTACTGCTGCTAATCCGGAGTTAAAGTTACTTTTAGCACTTGCGGGTGCGTTTACTTTTGTGCTTTCGGCATTGAAAATACCTTCAGTAACGGGAAGTTCTTCGCATCCTACTGGTACGGGATTGGGTGCAGTACTATTTGGACCTTTAGTGATGTCAGTGTTGGGGACTTTAGTCTTATTATTTCAAGCTTTATTATTAGCACATGGTGGTTTGACAACATTAGGTGCAAATGCTGTTTCGATGGCAATTATCGGACCAATTTGCGCTTTTTGGATATATCGCTTGGTGATGAAGACAGGGAAACAGCGATTGGCAATTTTTCTTGCAGCTGCTCTTGCTGACTTAATTACTTATATTGTGACTTCGATACAATTAGCTTTAGCATTTCCCGCACCTGTTGGTGGGTTTCTGGTTTCTTTGGGTAAATTTGCGGGAATTTTTGCCCTCACGCAGGTTCCTTTGGCAATTAGCGAAGGTTTGTTGACGGTATTGGTATGGAATTGGTTAGCAAGTTATGGGTCGCAAGAATTGGAAACACTCAAGTTGATTAATCAGGATGAGTAGTCCGTGGGGAGTGGGGAGTTAAGAGTTAGGAGTTAGGAGTTAAGAGTTAAGAGTTAGGAGTTAAGAGTTAGAAATATTCTCCCCTTCTACCTAAACACACCATAATTGATATATTTATAGTTCGTAGTTATTACCCATCCAAATCAGGAGTAAAAAAATGAATAAGCAGAAAACAGGATTAAATAACTGGTTATTAATCATTGCTGTCATTGTACTAGCAGTTTTACCACTAGTAATCAAAAAAGGTGCAGAATTTAGTGGTGCTGATGGTCAAGCTGAAAAAGCGATTACAGAAATTCAACCCGATTATAAACCTTGGTTTAGTTCATTAATTGAATTACCTAGTGGTGAAGTTGAAAGCTTGTTATTCGCAACCCAAGCAGCAATCGGTGCGGGTGTGATTGGTTATGTAATTGGTTTATATAAAGGACGTTCGGACAAAAAAAGCCAGAATGAAAATTCAAATTGATACTTTAGCATATACGAATCGTTTGCGATGGTTGCTACCCGAACAGAAATTAATATTTGCTAGTTATTTACTAATATTATCAAGCTTTGCTCATCCTCAAATTCAACTAATAATTGCAGTGTGGATGAGTATTTGGACGGTGGTTTATGCTGGAATTCCGGCAAAAACCTATTTTAATCTACTTTTGATGGCAATTTTCTTTTGGTTAACCAGTTTACCAGCTTTAGCTATTAGCGGTGTCGGTATCTTGCAGCAAGATTTAATTCAACATGATTCGATAGCTGGATTTAACTTTGGTTCCTATTATCTATATATAAGTCATCATGGCATCATCCAAGCTGAGAGAATTTTAACACGCGCTTTAGCTTCTTTAGCTTGCTTGTATTTTGTCATGTTAACTATTCCTTTCAGCGAACTTTTACAAACCTTGCGAAGAATTGGTTTTCCTGCGCTTTTGACTGAAATCCTCTTATTAATGTATCGTTTTATATTTGTATTGTTAAATTCTGCTGCCGAAATTATCATGGCACAAAAATCCCGTGGTGGATATCGGACTTTTCGGACTAGTATGAAAAGTCTCGGTCTTTTGGTTGGACAGTTATTAAAACGAACCTTAGAAAATTATCGACAAGTATCGTTAAGTTTAGCATCACGCGGTTTTACTGGAGAATTACGGGTTTGGTATCCCCGTCGCTATCATCAATCTAAACGCTACGCTATCGAGGCAATTGTCGGGTGTTTGATATTAATATTGTGGCAAAATGCAGGAATATTTACTCGAATTTGAACAAGTACATTATCTATATTCAGGTATCCAACAATCAGCTTTAAATAGTTTGACGTTGCGAGTACCTATAAATAAAAAATGTGCTTTAATTGGACAAAATGGTTGTGGTAAAACGACTTTTTTCTTGTTAGCAAACGGTTTATATAAGCCGAAAAAAGGAAATATACTTTGGCAAGGTAAAAGAATTGAATATGACCGACATTCGCTGCAAAAACTACGCCAATTAGTGGGTTTGGTTTTTCAAGACCCCGAACAACAAATTGTTGCTTCGACGGTTGAAGAAGATATTTCCTATGGATTATGTAATTTAGGTTTACCCGAAATCGAGATTGGCAAACGTGTAGAAGATGCTTTGGTAGAATTTGGATTAACTGAGTTTGCCCAAAGACCCGTTCATCATCTGAGTTTGGGTCAAAAAAAGCGCGTTTCTATTGCCGATGTCATGGTTATGCAACCGCAGCTTTTACTACTCGATGAACCAACTGCATATCTCGATATTTCCCATACTCGTAACTTGATGGCAACTCTCGAAAAAATTCAAGCTAAGGGTACTACAATTCTCATGGCAACTCATGATTTAGACTTAGTGTACCGTTGGGCAGATTGGGTTTTTGTCATGGATAAAGGAATATTAATGTTAGAGGGAACACCAGATGATGTGTTCGCACAAAGAGAATTATTAGAGGAATTACAATTAGGTGTGCCATTAATATATGATATGTTGTTTGCAGAAGTTAGCGAAGAAGAAAAAGTCTTTTTAGAAAGGTTGCGTCAGCGAGTATTGAATTCGGGAGTAGGGAGTGGGGAGTAGGGAGTGGAGGAATAAGAAATATAGGTTATTGGAAATTTAAGTTGAAAAAACCTGGTTGATTGAGGAAACTAGTACTCCATGTCAAAAGTTTTGAGGGGTAGCTGACCATGAGCGTGAGACCCAAATCCCCGACAACTTCTGCGAAGTCGGGGATTTAGCAACCCCCATTATATGAACTGAATTTCAGATAGATATTTGTCTCTATTTATCCTCCAGCTTTTCTACTGATTGAATATTCATTCAATGTATCTCTAACCAAAATTTATATTTACAAAATGAATATACAAAACAACAAATCTACTTCTGTCAATCCCCTTTAAGAAATAAGAAATCTATCCCCCAGGAGGGCATTGCAAAAAATAGTTAAATTTTGTTTTTTTAAGTTAATACGATAAAATTTCGTACTGATAGTAGAAAATAGAACCAGGTGTTAGAAGCGCTATGCATATTCCTGATGGGTTTGTTTCTCCAGCGGTAGCTGCGGCTACTGGTTTGGCAAGTGTAGCAGTATTGGGGATTGCGTTAGGGCGATCGCAAAACGCATTTGGTGTTCGTCGCGCTCCAATATTGGGTTTGACAACAGCATTTATTTTTGCCGCACAAATGATTAATTTTCCCGTGGCAGGAGGTACTAGCGGACACCTGTTGGGTGGAGCTTTAGCAGCAGTCATTTTGGGTAGTCCTTGGGCAGCTTCCATATGTATTGCTACAGTTTTGATTATTCAAGCGGTACTATTTGCCGATGGTGGAATTACTGCCTTGGGGGCAAATATTTTTAACATGGGCTTTGTTGGTGTTTGGGTTGGTTGGACTTTAACCCAGACCTTGCATCGGTTATTCGGTGGTTCCAGAGGACGTTTACCGCTAGCTGCGGGAATTGCTGCGGGTGTCAGCGTTGCGGTTGCTGCTATTGCAGCGTCGATTGAGTTGGCTTTATCGGGAACTGCATCGCTTAATGTTGTTTTGCCTGCAATGGCAGGAATTCATATTTTGATAGGTATTGGTGAGGGTTTGATTACAGGTGGAGTAATCGCTTACCTTGCGACAGCAAGACCCGATTTACTACCAGGAGAACAGGGGGAGTTTAAAGGTTGGTTGGTTCCTGTAGTGAGTATTTTGTTAATTGCAGGTGTGTTATCGTTATTTGCTTCGTCCTTCCCCGATGGTTTGGACTGGGTCTCGGAACAAGTGGGATTTAATAAGTTGGCAGAAAATGTTCGGGTTTCACTACCAACTCCCCTTGCAGATTATGGAGTACCCGGTTTAGGAAAAATCGGTACAAGTATTGCTGGACTTGTTGGTTCGGGTGTTTGCTTCGGTCTTGCGTTTGCTCTTGCTAGCGTTATAAAAAATCGAGATTCAGCCACAGAGAGTTAGGAGTTAGGAGTTAGGAGTTTGGAGTTTGGAGTTTGGAGTTTGGAGTTTGGAGTTTGGAGTTAGGAGTTAGGAGTTAGGAGTTAGGAGTTAGGAGTTAGGAGTCAGAACTATTAGCTGTAAGACGAGCTAAGTACCTTT
>CAXTCQ010000285.1:0-11066 GCA_964242965.1 uncultured Calothrix sp.
GTTTTTTAGAGAACCCGCCCGTACAAGATGTAGGATATAGGATGAATTCTATGCGAGTGGCGAATATGTTTGTCTTGCTAGGTAAAAGGTTTTAATAGCGACCCCTAAATTCTGCCTTCTCCTTAAATTCTATATTCTAATTTCTTCTTTATATATTTGCCTTCTCAATAAATTGACTAACCGTCAGCGGTTTAATGTTCGGGTAGCGAGAGTTTTGAATATTATCAAGTTTGCCTTTGCCTGATACCGTTGTATATTCATACTGTTGGGGAAGATATTCTGAAGGGGAACTTGCTGATAGTTTTTTTTGGTCAATCCAAGCTTTCAATTCTTCGATGCTACCTAATCGTTTCGCTTGCAACTTTTTACCTGTAGCTTTTTCATAAGCGGCTAAAAGTTGCTTCATTGTCAGCACTTCACCTGCAATTTCCAAAGCCGTATTTGCTAAATTTGGGTCATTCACCGCTTCAGCTACATATTTCGCCGCATCATCGGTGGTCGTATAATCTAAAGGCGTTTCGCCATTGCCCCAGTATTGAAAGTTTCCGCGATCAAAATCAAACTGCGGCATATAAGGAGTACCAAAATTATCGATGAAAGTGCCGTTGAGAATTAGAGTATATTCCAAACCGCTTTGCTGTAAATATTCAAAGACTTGTTTTCGCATATCCAGGTTATCGTTATCCCCGTAGTCCACCTTGCGGTAATCTTCCGAGTAATCAGAGGGAATAAACCGTTTCACCCCTTGCTGTTTTGCAGCATCTATTAAGTTTTTCTGCCCCGGTACTGTTACTTCACTGTTACCTACAGCCGAAACAACAACGTCTACACCTTGGCAAATCGCCAGCAACGTTTCGGGTTTCATCAAATCACCCTCGACCATAGTTGCACCTTGCACTTTCATCGCTTCAATCTTTTTCTGGTTCTTTTCATCGCTATCATTGAGCGAATGAACCATCGCTTTAACTTCGATGTCTCCTTTATCCAACAAAGCTAAAACAATTTTACTTCCCAGCATCCCAGCAGAGCCGATGACAAGTACAGTTGATTTTTCTGCCATGATGTTCTCTTTAATATTAATTTTTACTGATTGACAAATGCAACCAATCATGATTTAGCTTGACTTGCTTCTTGTACTGCCGCGACAATACCGGGATAAGCACCGCATCGACAAATATTGCCACTCATGCGTTCCGAGATTTCAGCATCGGTCAGTTCAACTTGTCCCTGCTTCCTGACATCCGATGTCACCGCGCTTGCCGTACCAGCTTTTGCTTCGGCGATCGCACCCACTGCCGAACAAACTTGACCGGGCGTACAATATCCGCATTGAAAGCCATCATGCTTGATAAATGCGGCTTGAACGGGGTGCAGTTCGTTCCCACGCGCTAGCCCTTCAACGGTAGTAATTTCTGCATCGTCGTACATAATTGCCAGTGACAAACACGAATTTACACGGGTTCCGTTGACTAATACAGTACAGGCACCGCATTGACCGCGATCGCATCCTTTTTTGGTTCCAGTTAAACCGATGCGATGGTTCAGTGCATCAAGCAAGGTGACACGCGGTTCAATCTGTAATGGATATTGTTTTCCATTCACCCGTAACGTGACGTTGACATTACCAACGGACGACCCTTGTGGTGCAGTAGTAGGAGTATTACGTCTGGTTTGGGCAAGTGTTTTTTTCGTAATATTACTTAACAAACTCGTCACTGCGCTAACGAGGATTAACTGACCAAAGCGCCGCCGTCTGAGTCTAAGCTTCATCAGCTAAGTTCCTTATACGAATATTGATAAAAAATGTTTTCTTGTTATCAGCGTCACAATGACCCTTAACGAAGTGTATAGGTCTTAGGGTTGATAAGTCTTCTAACTAAGGAGATACGCAAATAGTTTCGACATTCACGATGGAAATAGAAAGTTGTAATCAAAGAATATATCTTTGGTTAGATTGCTTTTTTCTAGCATTGGATGTTTAAGCGGATTTTGCTGAATTTACATAGCCATGCGATATAAACCATTCGACTGCATCTTTAAGGGCTATATTAATGGGAGTTTGCGGTAAACCGAGTTCGCGGACAGCAATAGAAGCATCGTAATACATGCGGTGTTGTGCCATCCGCACGCCATCGAGGGGAACTGATGGAGCTTTACCCAAGGGTGCAAGAATATTTTCATCGACCCAAGCAGCGGTAAAAGGTATCCAGCTTGGTATCGAATTCTGGGGTGCGGGGATACCTGTAATTTCTGCAAGTTGGTCGAGAATTTGTTTGAGTGATAAATTTTGGTTGCCTAATATATAACGTTGTCCCGATTTGCCTTTTTCAAGTGCGAGTAAATGTCCCCATGCAACATCGCGCACGTCGATAAAGTTGAGTCCGGTATCGATATAAGCGGGCATTTGTCGCCGCAGGAATCGTAAAATAATATCACCTGTGGGAGTTGGTTTGATATCCCAAGGACCGATGGGGCTGCTGGGATTAACAATAACGATATTTTGACCCTTGTTTGCAGCTTTGATGGCTTCCTGTTCGGCAAAATATTTAGACTTTTTATAATGTCCGACAAGTTCTTCAACCGGACTTTGATGAGTTTCGTTAACTGGGCTTTCAGCAACTCCAATTGCAGCGACGGAACTAGTATATACTGTGCGTTCGATGCCTGCTTGTTGGGCTGCTGCTAAAATGTTGCGGGTTCCCAGGACGTTGTTTTGATAGAGTAATTCTTTGTCTTTTTGCCAGAGTGAATAGTGGGCAGCAACATGGAATAAATATTGGCAATCGGTCATTGTTTGCCAAAGGTTGGGGTCGTTTAAGTCACTTTTTACTATTTCTATATCGAGATTTTTTAAGTTATCGAGGTTGCTGTTGGGACGTACTAGTGCTTTGATTGAGTAGCCTTGTTCGAGTAGTAATCGGAGTAAGTTTGCTCCAACGAAACCTGTAGTTCCTGTGATAAAGATTTTTTTCATTTGCATTTAGTATATATAAATGTCGCGCAGAGGCGCAAAGGCGCAAAGAAGAGAACTTCAGCTTTGCGTCTTTGCGTCTTTGCGCGAGACAAAAAATTGCTTGCGGGGAAACCAATCATCGAGGATTGCGTACAGAACGGGGACGACTATTAAACTTAGGATTGTAGAGCTAATTAAGCCTCCTGCGATCGCAACTGCCATCGGCGATCGCAATTCGGAACCTGCACCTAATCCCAATGCTATTGGCACCATTCCTAAGATTGTGGCAATGGTGGTCATAATGATGGGACGAAACCGGATGGGACCTGCTTCGAGAATTGCTTGGGTGCGGGTTGCTCCTTCGAGGCGTAATTGGTTGATGTAATCTACTAGTAGTATGGCGTTTTTGTTGCTAATTCCGAGTAGAAAGACGAACCCAATTAACGAAATCATCCCAAAGTCACTTCCTGTAACCAATAATGCGATTAATGCCCCAACTATTGCTAGTGGCAGAGAAATCCCAATTACTAATGGGTCTATCCAACCGCCGAATAGGAAAATTAGTACAATAATAATGCATAATGCCGACAGTAATAATGTGGGACCGAAGCTACCAAGGACATCATTAAGTTGGGCTGAATCTCCTCCTAAATCTAATTTGACATCTTTGGGTATAACAGCTTTGGCTGCTGCTACTAAATTTTCAGTGGCTTCACCGAGAGATAATTCGTTACCTAAATTGGCGCTAATGTATGACACGCGCTGATTATTCAGTCGTTCGATTTGAAAAATATTATCGTCGGTATTTCCTTCGCCAGTATAAGTTATATCAACGAAGCCGGGTATTTTTTGTAGTCGTGCTTTTATTGCTTTCGCAGCTTGGTTGAGAGCTTTGACATCGTTGCCTTGTAATGCAACTTGTAAAGGTTTTTGTGCGCCGCTGTCAACAAATTGGATATCTTCGACGCTGGTAGTTACATCGGGAAGTTTGGGTAAAGTTGAACGTAATTGTTCCTGTAATTCGCCGGTCTTGAGTTGACGACTTTCTTTGAGTTTGACGTAGAGCGTCCCTTTGTTGGGTTCACCTTCCCTGGAACCGACGATGGTAAATACTGTTTCAACATCGGGTGCTTTGATTGCGACTGCTTCGAGTTGTTTTGCTATATTTAGCGAGTCGTTTAAAGGATTGGGAATTCCTCCAGCGGATAGTTCCAGTGATGAGTCCCCAGGTTCTAAATAACTTCCGAAAATATCTTGTGCTGCTTGTTGACTTCGTTCTACCAATTTTGCCAACGAAACTGTATAAGTAATATTAAATTCGCCGCGATCGAGTTTGGGAATAAAGCCTTTGGGAATGATGGGAATTAGCGCTAGAGCAATTCCAAAACTGACTACTGCTAATCCCATCACTATTTTGCGATGATTCAACGACCATCGCAATACATCTTGGTATCGCTGGGCAAAATAACCCCATCGGTTAGTTTGTTGGTGCTTTTGTCCGGTGGGTTTAATCCAGTAAATCGCTAATACGGGTGATAATGTCCGTGCTACCAATAATGAAGCTAGCATTGCTGCTGAAACTGTGATGCCAAAGGGTTTAAAAAATTGACCGATGACTCCCCCCATTAATCCAATCGGGAGAAAAACTGCTACAGCGGTCATAGTTGCCGCTGTCACCGTCACCCCAATCTCGGCAGTGGCTGAAAATGCTGCTTGACGAGGAGTTTCGCCTTCGTCGATGTGACGCATAATATTTTCGACATCAACTATTGCGTCGTCAATAATACTACCTATTACCAGTGCTAATGCGAGTAATGTGATTGTCTCGAAGTTAAAACCAAACAATGCCATGACGATAAATGTTGCCACTAGCGAAGTCGGAATTGCTAGTGCAGAGATTATTGTCGCTTGCCAATTTCGCAAAAATGGGTAAATCACTACCACCGACAACACGATTGCTTCAATCAATGACTCTACCGTTGCATGGGTAGCTTTGCGAATGTATTCTGCTTGCGTTGCTGCTAATTCTAACTTGATATTCGGTATCGACGAACGCAGTTTAATTACTTCTTGTTCGACTTTGCTAACTACTTCTAAGGTATTAGCTGTTCCTTGCTTGATAACTTGAAATGCTAAAGCATCATTATTATTGAACCTGACCAGCGTTGCCCCTTGTTGAGGTAATGACGTACTGTTTGCAGTATCGGGAATTGTTGCGGCAACAGGTTCACCCAATAATACGACCTTCAAAACTCCTGGCAATTTCGATATCGACGGTATAATCTGACTTTTAGCAAGTTTTGCTAAATCGTTCAAATTCAGCGACTCGCTTTGAAGTGCATAACTAATTGCCGCAGATTCATTTAAATTTAACGGAATAACTTGAAAATTCGCTCCTTCTGTTAGCTTTGTTTCCTTTAATGCTGTTTCTACAGTACGAGTCGATGCTTCTAGATTCGTTCCCACCGGAAACGCTAAACTCACTACCGATTGTCCCGGATAAGTTGAAGAACGAATATCATCGACTTTCAGCGACTTGAGACGCTGTTCAATTGGTATAGTTAGATTTGTTTCAGTATCGAGCGCAGTTGTTAGCGGTGCGTTACTATTTACTACCACCACTGGAAAAGTAATATCTGGAAATAGAGCGTACTTGAGCGAGGAAAACGCCAAAATTCCAGCCACCATTACAGCCAGCCAAAACGAGAGTGTCAACCAAGAATATTGAATCGCTAATCTAGAGAGATTAAAGCGATCGCGTTTTGATTTCGGACGATTAGCTTGTTCCATCGTTGACTGCAATCACTAATCCCTGATTGTAGAACGAATTTTTTCGTTTGCGTGTAACTGCTGTAAAAGATTTTTTGATATTTATTTTAAAGTATTCCTTTAGATAGTTGATTCTTTAGTATACATTTTAAAATTTGTAAGGTTGTTTGTAGAAAGTCGAATTTATAGTTAGATAACCTAGAGTTAATCGTGCATCTTGCCCCGGATTTCAAGTGTATACTAACGATTGACGATAGTAACGCAAAGCGATAGTATAGTGATTGTTAGTTTTAAATCTGAAAACACAGAGCTTATCTTTCAAGGTTTCACATCTCCCCAATATCCATCTAGTATCCAAAAGACCGCTTTACGAAAACTGCTTATGCTTGACGCTGCAACATCAATTAGCGACTTGCGTGTTCCACCTGGTAATCGCTTGGAAAAGCTGGTTGGTGACAGAGAAGGAGAATATAGTATTAGAATTAATGACAAGTGGCGAATCTGTTTTGTTTGGACGGACGAAAACAATGCTTCGTCCGTTGAAATAGTTGATTATCACTAAGTAAAAAAATATGAACAACCGTCTAGCAAACATCCATCCTGGTGAAATCCTGCTACTAGAATTCTTGGAACCGATGAATATTACACCTTATAGATTGAGTAAAGATATAGGTGTAGCTCAGACAAGGATTAGTGAAATTTTAGCGCTTAAGCGTAGTATTACAGCAGATACGGCTTTGCGTCTATCCCGCTATTTTGGTAACAGCGCTCAGTTCTGGTTAAATTTACAAGCACAGTACGATCTACGTCAAGCACTTGAAGAAAATGCAGAAGTTTACAATCGAATACCTAAACTTCCGTTTCATGATGTAGCCTGAGATGCATTGGGAAGTGCGATGCGACCCAATACTGCGTAGGTTTTAGGTAAAAGGGTAAGGGGTAAAGGTGTGGAAAGCAATGTATTTCTAAGAGGGTGCAACACACGCAGGGGTTGTCATCGAAGCTGATAGTATGGAGACAGGAACGTTTGCTACAAGGGCAATTCCACCATCAGCAGTTTTCATAAAAGCTTGTGCTTCGATAATTGAGGGAGTGGGGAGTTGGGAATTGGGAGTTGGGGATACTTTCGCAGAATTGTCCTCGTCTAAACTTGCTAGGGGACGTACTCCAATTTTACCCGACAGTGGTTGCAGAGGACTGGGCGGTAAACTACCACGTCCAGTAACAATAAATTTATTAAGAGGACGACGGAATGCTAACTCACCTCTAGGGCAAAGTTGACCAATTTGACCGCTAGCATCTACCACGTCTTGAGGTAGTTCGATTAATCCTTGAGTAGGGTCAATATCGGGTTGCGCGATCGCAATCTCCCCTTGCACCCCAAATTCGGAACTTGCGGTAATCTCGCTGGCTGTATTTGTTAGTTGACTTCGCGCTTCAATCCCAAAAATCCCTTGCGCGTCGATGCGAATATTTCCACCAGCACCCGTAAACGCATTGGCGGTAATATCGCTATTTTCCTTGGGAACTGCGACGATAAAGGGCGCGTTAATGATAATATTGCCACCATTACCCCCAGAATTAGCTTCTCCCGCAGTCGTCGATAGTAAACTCGCATTGCGTAGTATCAAAGTTTTTCCCAATTGCAAATTAATATCACCTCCATCGGTACTACTGGTGACAGCAGTTATGGAACCGCGATTTAGTAATAAATTACCTGCTTGAACTCGAACATCACCACCCCGTCCGCTACCCAAACTGTTGACGATAATTGCCCCACCATCTCTAATTTCTATATTTTGAGGGTTGACAATATTAATGTTTCCTGCATCACCAGTTGAAATATTAGAAGTTTCGCTAGAAATGGCGCTAGGGATGCGACCATTAGGAGAAGTACCAAATATGAGAAGGTTGTCGCGTACATTAGCTGTAATATTACCAGCATTGCGCGGGCCTAATGTCGAAGCAAACAAAAGTCCGCCATTTGTCAGCGATAAGTTATTAGCTGTAATATCGATATCTCCAGCTTGCCCATTGCCTAGCGTGCCTAAGCTAGATATAACGCTGTTAATATTATTGTCACTAACACCATCGACAGAGATATTGTCAGCTTGGATTTTAATGTTACCTGGATTGCCTTGATTAAAGGAATTAGTTGTTAATGTACCACCATTTTTTAAAGAAATGTCGTTAGCTTGAATTGTCAGATTGCCAGCATTCCCGAACCCCACCGTAGCAGCAGAAATTACTGCAAAATTAGTAAGCGAGAGCATTTCAGTTGCAATTTTAATATCTCCACCTTGCCCAAAGTCACTAACAGCACTGCTACTAATTGATGCAAGTGTATTATTTTTGCCACCTGAAATTACAACTCGCTTAGTTGCGTTGATGTCAATTTCCCCTGCGTTACCTTGTCCAGCTACCACAGAAACTACTTGGGATTGATTAGCAATAAATAGCGATTGGGTATCGATTTGAATTCTTCCCGCTTGCCCAATTACTGTTGGGTCATCCGGAATAAAACTAGATGCAAGAAAACTTCCGTTCTCCACAGATACAGTATCTCGCGCATCGATTGAGATATTGCCTGCATTTCCTTGTGCAACTATCGTTGAGATACCACTATTATCCAACTTTAATGAACCTGTTGTAATGCGGATGTCTCCAGCAGTCAGCGCTAGGTTATTTAATACAGTGCTAAGAATTTTTCCTCCCGTTAAAGAAATAGTATCGCGTGCATTGATGACAATATTCCCAGATTTTCCTTGTCCCACAACACCAGTAAACAATGTTCCACCATCTGTAAAAGTCAGCGTCCCCATGTTAATCCGAATATTGCCACCGTTACCAATTGCACCCGGTAATATAATGTTACCTATTTCAGAGCGTCCTTTAATCTCAATATTATCGGTAGCATCTAGCGTGATGTCTCCTGCTTGAGCATTTTGCGGACTTTCACCAAGTTGAATTCCAGCAACTACGTAAGAATCATTGATAGTCAAATTACGCGCATGAATTGCAACTTCTCCACCACCACTTCCCAAAACATTTATAAGCGATTCACCATCGACCGACACATCCCCTCGTGTTGCGCTGCTAGGAATATTCAGACGAATATCATTAGCACTCATATCCAGCGTGACATCCGCATTTGCACTACGAATTGCCGCAATATCAACCCTTCCCCCACGCGCTGTTACAAAACCACCATCGAAGTTAACATCTCCCCCAACTAGCACAATACTGCGGTCTTGAGGAACTTGCAAACCGGCAAGTGGACGACCCAAAGAATCAATATTAACGGTTTGGGAATTATTGGTAATTGTGCTTGAATTAATTTGATTAAATAACAATGCCGAAGGATTTATAGTTAATAACGGTGGTGCAGAGGGATTCGTCGCACTAAATATACCCTGTTCCCCAAACCGCACCCCGTTTGCAGTCGTCCCCACAAACGAACCCCGCACATCCAACTGAGCATTTTGTCCAAAAATAATTCCAGTGGGATTCATCAAAAACAGATTCGCATCACCAAGAACACCCAACGTTCCTAAAATATTCGACACTTTCCCACCCGTTACCCGTGTCAAAATATTTTGTACCCCAACAGGGTTGTTAAAATACGCAGCTTGTGCGTCTTTGACATTAAATTCCGAAAAACTATGAAAAATATTGCTATTACGTAAAGCACCCCCATCAATCAAGTCAATATTTGCAGTAATTGGAATTAATTGCGAACCCTCCGCACCGAGAGTATTGTCGGGGATAATTTGGGCAGTAGCAGGTGTAATCGAGAACGCGATAAAAGTATATAAAAGGAAGCTTCGCAGGTAGTTGCATGTCAGATTCATTACGGTTTTAATCAGTATAATTTATATGTTTTTTAATATGACTTACGGTAAAAGCGCATTTATGCAAAGTTCAAATATCACTCGGAACCGCACCCTAGTTTTCGCTGTAAAAAGACGGCTTCGGGCTTAGGGATAGAGTTCTTTCATTCCTTGAATTTAACTATTACACTGCGGTAATTACGCAAGTCGTACTTAAGTAACATATACCACCATTTCCGATTTCATGCTAGGCATGAAGCCAAACTCGTTGCAGTGGTTGGTGTCGCATTTGAAACTAGAGACGCGAAATTAAGCCCTGCGGGCACACGACGTGTTAGCGTCTCTACATTTTTTGCGGAGATGTCTAAGAGGGTGTTTATAAATTTGGCAAAAACTTTAATTTGTTATGCCCAATGGAGCGACAGCGTAATGTTCATTCGTAGCGTTCCCGCTTTCTTAGCATCTCTCAACTACGCTTCAAACCCTAGATTCTTCGTTCCTCAGAATGACAGATTTTATTTATAAACACCCTCTAAAGCGTATCGCATCCCAGAACCCCGATTCCAAAAAGTCGTGGTTCTTATTCCTTGCTAGCATTCTCCAAGTCGCTTTCAA
Organism: uncultured Calothrix sp.; assembly: GCA_964242965.1. GTDB lineage: Bacteria > Cyanobacteriota > Cyanobacteriia > Cyanobacteriales > Nostocaceae > JANNFJ01. The sequence goes on from CAXTCQ010000285.1 coordinate 10,168, forward strand.
TAAACTTAGCATCTGCCAAATTAGCCCCGTTCAACTTACAAAGGTAAAAATTCGCCCCTCTGAGGTCGCACAGCGATAAATTTGCCCCTCTTAAATCTGCATAACTGAGGTTTGCTTGGCTTAAATTTGCCCCTCTTAAATTCGTATTTCTCAAATCCGCTCGTTCCAAATTTGCCTTAGTTGAATTTACCCTTGCCAAATGCGCTTTACTTAAATTGACTCGGCTTAAATTGGCTTCACTCAAATCTGCCGCAGTTAAATCAATTTCACTGAGGTTCGCTTCACTTAAATTGGCTAAATTTAAAGATGCATGACTTAAATTAGCTTGGGTTAAGTTAACCTTTTCAAGCATTGCACACCGCAAATTAGCATTGAGGAAATATCTTTCTCCCGCTGCATAACGGCGCAAAAGTTCATTGGTATTCAACTTTGGTAAAAGGGCAAAAGATGCTCCGCTGTAGCACCATTTTGCTTGCATTAAATCGGCGGCACTTTTTATAGCTATTTCGTCACTATTGGGCATTAGCACACCGTTGCAGCCATCCCAATCGGCGTTGAGCATAAAGGCTATATCTGAAGCTGCATTTACTGAGTCAAATAGTAAAATAGCTTGTTTCTTTGGTTGTAACCAGTCATTTAAAATCGAGATAATATTTTTCATGACTTTAAAACTAGGTTTTTAATTTTATATATAGGAATACTATTTGATTTTTAAAAAGATACGTAGGATGTGTGTTAGCTTCTCGTAACGCACCGAGACCTTGATAACGGTGTGTTAGACGTAAGTCGTAACGCACCCTACAATACTCGCCAACGGTATCCTTTTACGAAGTCGGGGATCTTGTTTTCGCTCGTGCGATCGCTATTTTAAGGATTTGAAGAAGCAAAGGTATTACAAA
>CAXTCQ010000286.1:0-10903 GCA_964242965.1 uncultured Calothrix sp.
CCTCCCCTTTCCCTTAGCTTAGTCATGTCTTCAAATCCTCCAAAAATTAGCGGTAGCGACATTCGCAATAAATTTCTCAACTTCTTTGCCCTCTTAGGACATCAAATCCTGCCTAGTGCCTCTCTCGTACCAGAAGACCCCACAGTACTGCTGACCATCGCGGGGATGCTACCGTTTAAACCAATATTCTTAGGTCAGCGCACAAGCGAATTTAAACGCGCTACGACTTCGCAAAAATGTATCCGTACCAACGATATTGAAAACGTTGGAGTCACCAAACGCCATCACACGTTCTTTGAAATGCTGGGTAATTTCAGCTTTGGCGATTATTTTAAAGAACAAGCTATAGCATGGGGTTGGGAAATCTCCACGACAGTATTTAATTTGCCTGCATCGCGGCTTGTTGTCAGTGTATTTGAGGAAGATGACGAAGCCTTTGCAATCTGGCGCGATAAAATCGGTGTTACCGAAAAGCGCATCAAACGCATGGGCGCAGATGATAACTTCTGGGCATCGGGTGCAACGGGTCCATGCGGACCCTGTTCGGAAATATACTATGATTTCCATCCCGAACTTGGCGACGATAATATCGATTTGGAAGATGACACCCGGTTTATCGAGTTTTACAACTTGGTGTTCATGCAATATAACCGCGATACCGATGGTAATTTGACACCACTGGCAAATAAGAATATAGATACGGGGTTGGGTTTGGAACGAATGGCGCAAATTCTCCAACAAGTCCCCAATAACTATGAAACCGATTTAATCTTCCCCATTATTAAAACTGCGGCAGATATCGCGGGTATCGATTACGCAACCAGCGATGAGAAAACCCAAGTTTCATTAAAAGTGATTGGCGACCACATTCGCGCTGTCGTCCACATGATAGCTGATGAAATTCGCGCTGCCAACACCGGACGCGGCTATATTTTGCGTCGTTTGATTCGTCGTGTCGTGCGTCACGGTCGCTTAATTGGTATATCGGGCGAATTTACTACCCAAGTTGCCGAGACTGCCATTTCCCTATCCGAATCAGCATATCCCAATGTCCGCAACCGCGAAGATGCCATCAAAGCCGAATTGCAACGCGAGGAAATTAACTTCCTCAAAACATTGGAACGTGGCGAAAAACTGCTTGAAGATATCATTAGTAAAGCAAAGCAACAAAATTTAACTTTAATTAGTGGGGTTGATGTTTTTACGCTTTACGATACCTACGGTTTCCCCAAGGAACTTACTGAAGAAATCGTTGCCGAAAAAGGCTTTACCATCGACGAAGCCGGATTTGAAAGCGAGATGGAATCACAGAAGCAACGCGGACGCGATGCCCATGAAACCATCGATTTAACGGTTCAAGGAACCCTCGATAAGCTAGCGGAGGAAATCAACGTTACCGATTTCGTTGGTTACACCGAACCAGTCGCCACATCCAAAGTCGAAGCTATCCTTATTAATGGTGTGGCAGAAGATGAAGCCGAAGCTGGAACCGAAGTGCAAATTCTCCTCAATAAAACCCCATTTTATGCCGAGTCTGGCGGACAAATTGGGGATAGAGGTTACATATTGGGCGACGGTATAGTTGTCCGCATTGAAGATGTGAAAAAAGAATCTGATTTCTTCGTACATTTTGGACGGATTGAACGCGGTACAATCCTTGTGGGGGATGTTGTCACCGCCCAAATCGACCGTGCATGTCGCCGTCGTGCCCAAGCAAATCATACTGCAACCCACCTATTGCAAGCTGCTTTGAAAAAAATCGTCGATGAAAGCATTTCGCAAGCAGGTTCGCTGGTCAACTTCGACCGATTGCGCTTCGACTTCAACTGTCCCCGTGCTGTAACTCCCGAAGAAGTTCAACAAGTTGAAGACCAAATCAATACATGGATAGCTGAGGCACATGCTGCCAAAGTCGAAATTTTACCTTTAGCTGAGGCGAAAGCAAAAGGTGCTACCGCAATGTTTGGCGAGAAATACGGCGAATCTGTCCGCGTTATCGATTTTCCAGGTGTTTCGATGGAATTGTGCGGTGGTACGCATGTTAGTAATACTGCGGAAATCGGTGTATTTAAAATTGTTTCGGAAGCGGGGATATCATCGGGAGTGCGGCGGATTGAGGCAGTTTCGGGTAGTGCTATTTTAGACTACTTGAATGTGCGGGATAAGGTTGTTAAAGATTTGAGCGATCGCTTTAAGGTCAAACCCGAAGAAATCCCCGACCGCATCACCACCTTGCAAACGGAAATTAAGAATGCTCACAAAGAGTTAGGGAATTTGAAGGGGCAACTGGCGATCGCAAAATCCGATAGTTTGCTAGCGGATGTCGAAACCATTGGCGAATTTCAGTTACTTGTGGCACAACTCGACGACGTTGATGCCGCTTCGTTGCAAACTGCGGGAGAACGATTGCAAAGTAAACTGGGTGCCTCTTCAGCGGTTGTTCTCGCTTCGGTTGTGGAAGAAGGCAAAGTTAGCTTAGTTGCAGCTTTTGGCGCAAATGTCAATAAAAAAGGCTTGCAAGCCGGGAAATTTATCGGCAGCATTGCGAAAATTTGCGGTGGTGGTGGAGGTGGTAAACCGAATCTAGCACAGGCAGGGGGACGCGATGCGAATAAGTTACCAGAGGCTTTGGAACAGGCATCATCTGAGTTAAAGGCTGGTTTGGGTTAGTTTGTTGGGCAGGCATCTTGCCTGCCTTGGAAATTTAATACGGGGCTTTTTTATTGCCGTTCTACTTAGTACAAGTAATTAAATTAAGGTAAAATTGCTATACTTTACCCTAATCGATTTGAGTCATAGCAATTTTGTCCATATGAAAAAGCTTTTAATTACAGGGGCAAGTGGTTTTTTAGGATGGCATGTATGCCAACTTGCACAATCTAAATATGAAGTTTACGGTACTTATTTTTCTAAATCTATAAAAATTCCCAGGGTAAAATTAACTAAAGTCAACTTGTCAGATTTTCAAGAATTAAAGCAGCTATTCAACTCAATTCAACCAACAGCCGTAATTCATACTGCCGCACTCTCGCAACCAAACTTTTGTCAAAATAATCCTGAAGAATCGCACGCAATTAATGTTGCTGCTTCTTGCAATATTGCCGAACTTTGTGCGAATAATTCGATTTCTTATGCTTTCACTTCAACCGACTTAGTTTTTGACGGTAAAAATGCACCGTATCGAGAAACAGATACAGTCAATCCTGTCAATCGTTATGGCGAACAAAAAGTTTTGGCAGAACAGGGAATATTAACACGATATCCAATGACTGCTATTTGTCGAATGCCTTTAATGTTTGGCAATTCAACCCCAACTGCCACGAGTTTTATGCAGGGATTTATGCAAACTCTCAAAGATGGTAAAGAATTAAAGTTATTTACTGATGAATTCCGCACACCAGCCAGTGCGAAAACAGCGGCTAAAGGACTGTTATTAGCATTGGAAACGGTCAATAATATAATTCATTTAGGCGGAAAAGAACGAATTTCTCGTTATGATTTTGGTCGGTTAATGGTTGATATTTTTCAACTTCCGAGAGATAGTTTAAAAGCCTGTCGCCAGGAAGATGTCAAAATGTCAGCACCCCGTCCAGCAGATGTTTCATTCGATAGTTCTAAAGCATTTGCATTAGGTTACGAACCGTTATCAATTAAACAAGAATTAGAAGCGATTTACTCCTTCCCTTTATAGCGACAAAACTGTTTCATTTTTCAAAGAAAATAAGTTTAGCCGACAATAAAGTAGGGGCACGGCACAGAATAGTGCCCCTACGACTGCCTCAAATTCAAACGAAAAAATAAGACTTCCAAATTTTTCTATAAATAATCAAATAGCCCTGCCCTTTATAGCGGGGGTTTCCCCTTCTCCCCTCCTTCCCTTCTCTCCTACACCCTAATTCCTTTGTATCCCTGGTTGAGTCGAAGGTTGAATTGGTGTAGTTTCAAAAGTCCGATTAAACTGATTTGAGGGTTGACTTTGATTTGGTGTCGGAGTCGGTGTTTCAAGGAGAGTCCGATTTGCTGGTATAAACGAAGGCAAAAGCCCCCCAAGTCGATCGCTAGCATCAATACAATTATCCATCGCTTGAGTAGTAGAAAAATCGATTTCTCTACGCAAACCCACTACGCACTGAGCAAATCGCACAGGTAATAAGCTGCGATCGCAATAGTTTAAAATCGATCGGTCAAAAGTTTCTTTTTTGCTAGCACTAATATTAACAACACAAGTCCCTAAATCTTCGGGACGACGTGCTGACCGACAGGATGAAAGTAAATCGGCAGCAGCAACTTGGGTTTGTCTTTGAATGCTTGTGACGCAGCTGGAGAATTCTCGCGGACGCAATACGGCAGCACAAGATTGAGAAGCAGATGTAGGAGTTATTCCCAACCGCAGCAATCTTCCTGCACAAGCACGGTAATCATTCGCAAAGTTAGCGAGATTTTGAGCCATTACAGGCATTGCTGACATTTCTAGCATGAAAGCGATCGCGCTTAGTATGCCAACATAACTGGTATATTTACTAGTTCTAAATCTAAACATTTTCATATTCCAAACACCAAAGTTATCGTACAACATCTTTAAAAGGAGTAGGGAGTAGGGAAATGGTAAACTCCTAACTTATAACTCTTAACTCCTAACTCTTAACTCCTAACTCCCCGCTCCCCACTCCCTATAATTTAATTAATCATTTACACCTAACGACGAACATTATATATAATTAAATGTCTGGATAAAGTTGAAACAGGATTACAGTAAAGAATCATGTCCCGATATAGAGGACCCCGCTTAAGAATTACTCGTCGTCTTGGCGAATTGCCAGGATTAAGCCGTAAAAGCGCTCGTCGCGCTTACCCACCCGGTCAGCACGGTCAAAACCGCAAGAAGCGTTCCGAGTACGCTATTCGTCTAGAAGAAAAGCAAAAACTCCGCTTTAACTACGGTGTTACCGAAAAGCAGTTACTACGTTACGTGCGTAAAGCTAGACGTGTAACAGGTTCGACCGGACAAGTGCTATTGCAATTACTCGAAATGCGCTTGGATAACACCGTTTTTCGCATGGGTATTGCTCCTACAATTCCTGCTGCACGTCAGTTGGTCAACCACGGTCACATCTTAATAAATGGACGTGAAGTTAACATTGCTAGCTATCAATGTCGTCCTGGTGAAGTAATTACAGTGCGTGGCAACGAACGCTCGAAGAAGCTTATTGAAGCTAATTTACAATATCCCGGTTTGGCAAACCTTCCCAGCCATTTAGAATTCGACAAAAACAAGATGGAAGGCAAAGTTAACGCTGTCGTCGAACGCGAATGGGTGGCACTGCAAGTTAACGAACTGTTAGTTGTTGAGTACTACTCACGTCAAGCTTAAGAAGTTAGGAGTTGAGAGTGAGGAGTGAGGAGTTAGGAGTTAAAAGTTAGTAGTGAGGAGTTAAGAGGGAAGATTTATTCTTTTCAACTCATAATTCATAACTCATAATTCATAACTCATAACTCATAACTTATTTTCATCCTCCAATTTGCGACATGGTGCGGCTGTAATTACCTGTCGCAGTCCCGGAATAACGCTGTTGAAAGTTTATTTCAGATTTTACCGTCAATAATTTTTGTAACTGCTCCCGCAGAACGGTTGTACTGACACCGTTGCGGAGAGCAGTTTTTAAATCTATTTGTCCGGTTTCATTCAATAAACAGGGACGTAACCAACCATCGGCAGAAAGACGGACGCGATTGCAGCGATCGCAAAAACATTCTGACATCTGACTAATAAATCCCAATGTCCCCTTCGCACCTGGTATTTGAAACACATCGGCGGGACCAGCTCCACTAACTTGGCTTTCTGTCAATCCCCATTTAGTACGAATTTGTTCTCGTAACTCTTGCGAAGCAATCCAACCTTTACCATTAAATAAATCGCCGTTACCAATCGGCATAAACTCAATAAATCTGACATGCCATTGTTTATCGATGGAAAGTGCGGCTAAATCCAAGATTTCGTGGTCGTTGACACCGGGAATTACCACTACATTTAACTTCAACGGGTCAAAACCAACTCGATACGCAGCTTGAATACCATCCCAAACATTTTGCCATCTAGAGCGACCGCGATTACCAATAATTTGGTCGAAAATATGAGAATCTAAAGAATCCAAACTAATATTAATCCGTTTTAAACCCGCATCATAAAGACTTTGTGCTAACGGTGCGAGTAAAAAGCCGTTAGTCGTCATTGACAAATCTTGCGTTTCGGGAAGTGAACCAATTTGTTCGACTAATTCGACCACACCACGACGCAATAACGGTTCACCACCAGTTAATCGGAAGCGCGTAAACCCAACCGGGATAAAAACATCTTTGATGAGAGTGAGTAATTCCTCGTTGGTTAATAAATTTTGCTTGAGAATGTAATCTAATTCTGCTCCTTCAGGCATACAGTATTGACAGCGGAAGTTGCAACGGTCAATTAGACTAATTCGTAGATAATCTACCTGGTTCATATTAAATAATTATTTACTGATTTACTGCACAAAATATAAATTTTGTCAAGATAAAATAAATAGCTTCGTGTATTAATTTTACTGACGCTCTTTAACGCTAGCGTGCAATCAAGGAATTTGTGAATCAAAATTATTTTTATTAAGCAATTTTAGCTAATTAAACCATATTCTAGATTTTAGGGGCACGGCAGTGCCGTGCCCCTACCACTGGCATTGAAATTGTCCCAAAAATGATTTGCTAAATTTATGGTAAATCAGTGTAGAATCAGAAAGGTTAATGTTTCTCGCGATACAAGAGCTAAAAACTTTACCGTACAAGCGTTTTGAAAATAAAAATGCAGTTTCTCACCAAAAATTCGTATGTAGTAGGTTCCGGCTGTGCCAATTGACCTTTACTTTGTTTGGTACAATCGCCTAACCTAAATGATACCTATGACCGCAACTTGCTTGCTATCAGATTATCTATTTTGTGGCTGATTCTATAACAATTCTTCGTAAACGAGTAAAAGTAAGATTTCTTGTATAAGCTTTACACGGTAAATTTTTTGTTAGTTTAATAGCGGCAAATAACAACCTCGCTTCATTCCTTTTTCATTGACATTAATTCATGAACATTGTTGAGAATCAACTGCTTATTCCTCAGATAGAATATGCGAAAAAACTGCGTCCACTTTTACCACCCGAAGCCTTTCAACCAGACCGTAACAAGGTTTTAATTTTGTTAATTAATTTAACAATTCTAGTATTAGGTTGGGGAATTGCTGCTCATCTCAATCTCTGGTCTGTATCTCTTTTATGGCTTTACTTACCCCTAACCTTAATCATGGGAAATAGTATTATCCTCTTACTATTTAGCACTCACGATCTGATGCATACAAGAATGATAAAAAATCCCTATTTGCTGCGTGTTATCAGTTTATTGGGATTAACGATGCTATGGATGCCACCAACCTTGTGGAAGAATGTTCACAATCGGGTTCATCACACTAATACAAATTCTCTGGAAGACCCCGACCGCAATTACCTACACCAACAACCTAAAACCTGGGGTAAATGGATTCAAAACCTGTTTGTACCTTCAAAAACGGTTAACCCATTCTGGTTAGTAATTGGTATGACAAGCGCTTGGGGAGTTCACGCATTTCGGAATCTAACATCGGTACTATTATTCAATGGCAAAGATGTAGAATATGTGCCTGCTGCTTTTAAAGTTAGTGCTAAAGAGCGACGAGCGATCGCACTAGAATTTCTTGCTATACTTAGCCTACATCTAAGTATCCTAGCTTACCTACAATTCAATCCAATCAAGCTATTATTGAGCTATTTTCTACCAATTGCCATTGGTTATGCAGGTGTGATGTTTTATATTTATACCAACCACATGCTATGCTGCATGACCACCATTAACGACCCTTTGGTTAATAGTCTTTCACTGAGAGTACCTAAATTCTTTGATTTGCTACATCTCAACTTTTCTTATCACGTCGAACATCATATTTTTCCCAGCTTGAACTGCGATTATTATCCAATGGTGCAGGACTTGCTTAAAAAACATTATCCCGATCGCTGCAACTATATTCTGGGTGCTGGTAAAGCTTGGCAGTTAATGCTGCAAACACCCCGTCATTACAAGGATGAAACCACCTTTACAGATTGGACGGGTGAAGCATCTGTCTCTTGTCCGTTAAGTGCGAATAGGAAATAAAAGCGAATTTGGTATGCGATCTGCTTGTAGCAGCGCTTCGCTATCGCGCTTATTAAACATCTGGTACCGTGTGTGGCAAAGAGCAAGAACCGATATTGTTTGAGTTCTTTGCTGTTTGCGAAGTTATAGTTGGCATCAAAATCATATGCGTGTAGGCTTTGCGATGGTGATACAAGTTTGAGAATTGCTTCGGCTTCTTTGCGCGTACCTGGATATTGAATTGCGGCATACTCTGGGCTAGTAGTGCGGATTTTAGTTTGCAGTTCGCGGTATTGGGTAAGGAGATTATCGCTTTCTTTCTTGAGTCTTTCGATTCTAGTTTCCTTATTGGTTGCTGGTAATTCTTGGATTTGTTTTTGAATAGCATCAATTTTATTGAGTAAAAGCTGCTCAGTCGCAAGCAGTTTGGCGTCCCGATTTGGGTGCAGAAGACTGTAAAGGTTGCACCCCAGGAGTTGAAGAAAATTATTAGTCAGTATATTTTGAATAATTAAATTTAGATGAGTTTTAAGATTAGGTTGGAATTCTTAAAGATTAATGTTGGGTTACGCTCCACTTCGTTCCGCTTCACCCAACCTACACCTTATATAAATAAGCCAGGGTCAACCTTAAAAAATTCTCCTAAAGCTTTGGCTTGTGCTTTGCTGATTTCCCTCGAACCATTTACAACTTCTGAGACAATACCCTTAGAACCAATGACACCAACCAAATCAGACTGTTTAATATCCTTTTGTTCCATCAAAAAAAGCAACATCGAATGAGGTGTAGAAGCGGAACCAGGAGAATAATATTCTTGTTCAAATTTTTCGATTAGAGTAATTAGCAACTCGTAGAGTTCGTTCTCTTCAAGACTACGATTGGAACGATGCATTAATTCCTCTACAATCGCTAAAGCCTTCTCATTTTCTGCTTCAGTTCTAATTATTTTTGGTTGATACTTAATTAGTAATTCTTGATATTTATGTGGATTAAAAGTAAGGGTCATTTTTCCAACCTTCCTTATCATAGTCAGCATGGGTTAGGACATACTTTATGTAAATCAATTGCTTTTCATAATTGATACTGACAATTAGACGGTATTTATTACCTTTAATATTGAAAACCGTAAAATTACCAACTGCTTCCGCTTTCGGGAAAATAGATTGCACCTCAATCAAGTTTGACCAATCAGCTTTTGCAGAAGACTGCAAGGATTGCACCCCAGAAGTTAAAGAAAATTATTAGTCAGTATATTTTGAATAATTAGATTGCGTGGTGCAGGGAAAAAGATGCTCCCAGTAAAAGTTACTCTCCAGCAGTTTCTAAAACTAGTGCATACAACTTATTACTAACTCTAAAGTTAGCTTGCGTAATTAATTCATTAATTAAAGGTTTGACAGATTCAATTAAGCCATTGCGTTTAGCTTGGATGAGAACTCCCAATAAACCCGTAACATTTAATCCATAACTGGTCGCAATTACTCTACCGCGACGCTCATCTATTAAAAGTAGATTGGCTTTTAATTCCAATGCTAAAATAATCGATTCGGCTTCACCCAAATCAATATTTTCTTGATTTTCCAGAATGTCAGTGACTCTTAGGCTGTCCGTTACTTCTAAAGTCTTAATCCAAGAGAAAGTTTGCACTTCAACCATTCCCGGAACTACTTTACCCAGCCCTACCATTTCGTTATAAACTGCGGTAGGAATAATTATATCGCCATAAAGTTGACGTAAAATATCTAGCTGACCGATTGCGGCAAGATTTGTAATGGGTGAGGTATCGCTAACAATAATCACAATAAATCCATTGACTGCAATGTTTGTATATCAGCTTGAAAATCTTCAACATCATAATTTATCGAAAGTCCACGCTTAGAAAGTTCCTGTTGAAACTCAATAACGCTAAGTCCAGTCCAAACGCGAACTTTTCCACTACTTATTTTTTCTTGTTTATAAAGCATAATTGCAATTTCTAGCTTCAATTCTTCCTCAGTCATGCTTGTTGCTTTGAGGATATCGTCGGGAATTACAACGCTCATGATAATTTTCTCACCATCCCTAAAAACTTATATCAATAGACCAGGGTCAACCTTAAAAAATTCTCCTAAAGCTTTGGCTTGTGCTTTGCTGATTTCCCGGTTCCCATTTAGAACTTCTGAAACAATACTCTCAGAACCAACTTGATATAAATCAATTGCTTTTTATTGGCGAATCAGCGGTATTACCCCTCATTAAACGATTTTTCGTTATCCTACAGTGTTGTAGGGGCACTTGGGTATCATGCCCCTACGGGATATTTCAAGTAAATGAGGGGTAAGACCCTCTATCCTAGCTGCATCCTCCAAGAAGTCGGGGATCTGGGAATGCTCGATTCTCACGACTCATATAGGATTGCTATAAAATAATTTTATAATAAAAGTTGGTAGTTTTCTAAGTACCATTTCATCATGGTTACAGCACGTCAAGAATATATTTCTCCCGAAGAATATTTAGAAGCTGAGAAAATTAGTGAAATAAAACACGAGTATATAAATGGTGAAGTTTACGCAATGGCAGGGGCAAGCGATGCCCATACCACTATTGCTCTAAACCTAGCGACAATGCTGCTAAACAATTTACGCGGTAGCGGTTGTCGTGTATATATGTCCGATATGAAGGCACAAGTATATATAGGAATCCTATTTGATTTTTGAAAAAGAATACGAGAAAATATGGAGGG
>CAXTCQ010000287.1:0-10867 GCA_964242965.1 uncultured Calothrix sp.
TCCTAACTCCTAACTCCTAACTCCTAACTCCTAACTCCTAACTCCTAACTCCTACTTTTGAATCTCTTCCCTAATTTCATCCAAATCAATAAAGCTGTCAGCAACATCAATCAGACTTTCACTCGTCATCGAACTTAAGCTGACCACCTCAATTTGCACACCTTGATAGGCGATCGCGTTTACAGCATACGCCAAATCGCCATCTCCACTTAATAAAATCAAGGTATCGCAATGCTTCGATAACGTCAGCATATCCACGGTAATTTCAACATCCATATTGGCTTTTTTTGAGCCGTCGGGATGATAAACCAAATCTTTGGTAAATACGCGGTAGCCATTACGACGCATCCACAGCAAAAAGCCTTGCTGCTTTTCATTCGCGTTATCAATAGGGGTATAAAAATAAGCTCGCAGTAACTGCCGTCCCTTCGTTAAACAGCGCAGCAACTTCGTGTAATCAATTTCCAAATTCAAATGCATCGCTGCATAAAATAAATTTGCTCCATCGATAAAAATCGCCACTCGTTCCTCATGTGGCAATGCTACCGACTTTAATGCCGAGTGTTTGTACGTTTCTGAGGAAGTAATTCCTTCAAAACCTAACTCCGAAATCTCAGAATTCATACGTAACCGTGGGGCTTTTTGTGGTACATCACTCGCATTAACCTGGTGCTTATTGGTAATATGTGTATTCTTATCTCCTCCTCTAGTCTCGCGCAATTCAAGCTGCTGTACTGCCTCTGTCTGTGAGACCATATGTTTATTATTTTGAGGTCGTGGAAGTAATTGCATGTTAAATACGCTCCTGAGCGCATAATTTTTTTAAAGTAAACGGTAATAATCTAACTCATATTCAACGTATTGCAATATTGTCAATGCTAATCGGCAAAATCTAGTACCATATTAGTCTCAATGGGCACTTTAGGCTACGGAACTCAAAAATCAAAAACGATAAAATCTGGGCTTGTAGTAGCGCTTTAGCGCCTTAAGTCTTAATTCTACGTAGTTCTCTAACAGCGTTCATAGCTCCATAGATATAGTAGCTTTATTTACCCCGTGCAACAGTCCGATTTCTAAAAATCAACAAGTTGGTAGTTAACACCTCATATTAGCCAATAACACCAAAAATAAATGTTTTCTTTATTTTTTACTTATTTCTCCGACCGCATAAATATTACTCTTTACAAAAATATCCAAATTTTAAGTTTTTCGGTTGAAACCCGACTTTTACGCCTCCTGAAAATTGCTTACGCCTCACGACTGGGGTTGAAAATTTTATTTATACTCGATTACCTGGCATGTATACCATTCTTACTAGTATAATTTATTTGATTTAACAATATTTTAATGTTTTTTCTACAAACGTCAACGATCAAAAAGTCGGCTTTAAGACATCGGCTTTTTGTGTTATTTAATCTGTACCTCAGTAGGTAAGCGCTAAAAAACGAAGTATGTAACGAAACGTAAAATCAGCTAAAACCGCCGCACGTAACTGGTGGAGCTTCGCTCGTTATGCTTCTCCTTATTTCAATTTCCGTAATTAACTAGTGCCACGTCCAAGCTGTGAAAATAATCAAACCGCAAGTGTTCGCTTACTAATTGCTACACTTGCGGCGATGTTCATTTGTATACGAAACATTAAATAAATATACGAAGCCAAACCAAGTTGACACTGTTGATAGTGGTTCTACAAAACAACGCAGGACTCACCGCAACAATAATAAGCGAACATAAGCTGGACTAAAATTTGATACAGGTTTTCTTTGGCAGTAAAAGAGTATCGGGGAGATGCCTGATTGGCTGTTTCCCCAAACATCGAAATACAGTTGAATGCGCTAGAGCTTACGAATAGCTTTGCTTGCATTCACATTGGGGCTTGATAACGAACTGATACCGTAGAAAAATATGGATACTGGTTACACAAAGCGGTAGTTATTAGTAGGGGGATAAAATCCCATTACAAACAAATTGGTATTTGGAACTACTTTCTCAATTTTGTCATTTTGTCATGACAAAAAAGCTAATACCAGCTACGATAATTTAAAGCTGTCGTAGAATTTGTCAAAGTTTCAATTTGGATTATGCTCGACGGGCGGCAATGTTTATGTTAATAGCGATACTGCGTATAAATAAAATGCATTTTTTTTGCTACAAAACATAATATTTGCACGTATGTTATACGTAATATTTTTTAGACTTCAAATTGAGTGTCATTCAAGTATTCCATCAGCCTTAGACCGCGTCCGCTACCCCGGTACGGTGTTCGCTCTTTTGGTTGCTTAGGCTTGGCTCCTAGTTTAGCTTTTGATACCACCATTTGTAACGAGCCAGAATCCACAACCGCAGTATTTTGCAACTCAATAGCTAAGGAGCCGAAGATAAAAGTTGTAACTAAAAGTGAAATGGTAATACGCATAGCAGATGTTTATTTTGGAACTCTTCATTCACTTAGTACTGAGTTTTATTTACTGCATCCGGACAAAACGAAGAAAAGTATTGTTTTTTACTGAAATAAAAAAGGTTTTTTATTTTTCCAGATGTTCAACTAGTAACCAACCACCGGAGTAGTTTGGACGACCCCATATTTGGAGTAATTCACCATCACCGATGATTTCAAGTCTGTTATTGATATGCTCTCGCAATGTCACAAGCTGCCAAATTTGTCCTTGGTATTGAGATGGTGTCGTAACAGTGAATATGTATTCCTGCTGACTCTGACGAGAGAAAATGCCTGTAAATAGCTCTTTTCTACGTGTATTTACGTAATTTTGGCGTTCGTATAAATACTGAGTCTGGTCGTTAGCGCAATTTCCGGTTATTGGATAAGCATTTGGGTCTTCTAAGCAGTGTTTTTGCCAGTAAAGCCAAGAGGTATGGTTAGGCGATAAATTAAAAAATGGTACAAGTGTAGGGGGTGATGAAGTTTCGAGTAAGGCAGTTTGGAGATTTTTTACGGGTAAATATCGAGGACTTACATCTAACTCAATACATAAAGCCGCTGCCATACCCGCAGCTTGACCGATACCCATAACAACAGGTTGTAAGCGAGTTGCACCGTTAGCAATGTGCGATACCGAGATATTTTTTTCACAGACCAAAAAACCATCAACTGAAGCGGGAACTAAACAGCGGTAGGGAATTGTAAAAGGTGTACCCGTCCAGCGTCCACCCCAGCGAATTGATTTAGGTTGGAGTGGGAAATCGAAACCTGGGTAATGATGGTCTAGGACGTAATTGCCGAATGCGATCGCGTCTTGATAAAGCTTTGCGATACCACCAGTCACAGGTAAAATATCCTGTTCGCAAACCGTCGTCAATCCCACTAAGCGACGACTTTCGCGGTAATAAGGATGAAGCGCGAAACTGCTGGGGGAGTAGGGATTTCTCAGATGGGCATCAAGCCTTTCCTGCTGATTTGGTAATATCGGAAAAACATCTTTTGCTAAACCGTAACGGCGACCAAGCTGTGATTGAATAAAATGGGCAAAGTTTTGACTGTGCCAAAAACATTCCTGCAAAAATTCACCCAAAGCAGCTTTCGACTCAACCAATCTCCCCACACCCTCACCATAGTCATTTCCACAAATGGGCCAATTCATCATGAAGCGATTTCCCGGTAAGCGACCGTAATTCATGAATTTTTCAGCACCATAGTTATCCCACGCACCAATAAATAAAGATGCATCGTAATTTGGTGCAGCAGGAATCGAGGGTGCAATTTTCTCCCCGTAATCTTCCATAACTACTACCCAAGTCGGTGACTGTACGGGATATTTCTGCGTCAAAGAATTAAACTCAACAGGTGCGCTAGGTTCTCCAAATTGCTCGCGCAATTCCCAACCCCAGCGGTAAGGTATTTCTCCTAATGCCAGCAAATTGCCTAATTCGGTTCCATCAATAGTAATTTTGGCATTGACGGTAAAATTTGCAAATCGGACACCTGTAACGCTGTCACCTTGACGCAACACGGATAAAGGTACATATCCCGAATAAACATGTAGATTTGGTAATTCTCGCACCCAATCGGCGAAGATTTCTGCACCAATACGCGGTTCGTAGCTGAAAAAGCTGACCCAACTGTTATCTAGTCCACCCGGTTGGCGTTTTTGCAATTCCCGCAGAAATTCGCCCCACAACCCCGTTTGAAACGCTTCGAGTTCGTTGCCATCGGGTGCAGTTACACCCGCACTTGTCAGCATTCCCCCCAACCAGGGAAATTCATTGACCAAGATAACTTTTGCACCCCGTCGGGCAGCTTGAGTCGCAGCAGCGGTTCCTCCTACTCCACCACCAACTACTAAAATATCTGTTGTATATATTTGATGTGTCATTGTCCAACCTTGCACTCGATGTACGAGATATTGTCCCTAGTTAGGTTGGATTAGACAAGATAAATAAAAAAAGGAATATGAGAAGGTAGAAGGCAGACGGCAGGTAAACATTTGATATTGCGTAACTTCAACTAGCCAGCAATTCCGCAAACTACTTCTGACGCTAGCTTGTTTCAGATATTTCGTCTATGTACTATAAATCGTAATACATTAAGTAGTGCAAAGTAGTTTGAGAAATCAATTATGTTAGGGCTGTTAGGAGTTAAATATAGCCCAAACACCCCACAAAATGTTACATCTATAAACGTTGAACGCGGTAAAATCAACGTGAAAGCACAAGTATTTCGAGGCGTTAAAAATCTATCCTACGAGGATATCCCAGTGCCAGCGCTGGAACCAGATGAAGTGCTGGTTCAGGTGCGGGTTGTAGGATTATGCCAATCTGATATCAAAAAAATTCTCTATCCCCTCTACGAACCACCGCGCATTTTCGGACACGAGACTGCGGGTGTTATCGCTGGGATGGGAAGCGAGGTGAAAAAGTGGCAAATCGGACAGCGGGTTGCGGTGATGCACCACATCCCGTGTATGCGGTGCGATTATTGCTTGAATGAAAATTATTCGATGTGCGATACCTATAAAAATATCGTTACAACGGCGGGTTTTGCACCCAGTGGTGGGGGCTTCGCGGAGTATGTGAAGGTTCCGGGGCATATTGTCAAAAATGGCGGTTTGATACCCATACCGGACGATATTAGCTTTGAAGAAGCGAGTTTTGTCGAACCTACTAACTGCTGTCTCAAAGCGGTGAAAAAGGCAAATATTCAACCCGGACAAACAGTTCTAATTACTGGTGCGGGTCCGATTGGGTTGATGTTTGTGATGCTGGTAAAGTATTTTGGTGCAAAGGCAATAACTACCGATTTGATTCCTTCTCGGATCGAAAAAGCGTTGCAAGTGGGTGCGGAAGCTGCTTTTGATGCACGAGATACCAATTTACCAGCGAAAATTCACTCATTGACCAACGGGATGGGTGTGGATACGACTTTACTTGCTGTTCCCAGCGAGAAAGCATTTTTCCAAGCTTTGGATTGTACCCGTAAAGGTGGAAAAATTCTCTTTTTCGCCGAATTTCCCGATGAGTTGGAAATCCCGATTAATCCGAATATTTTGTATCGTCGAGAAATTGACTTGATGGGAAGTTATAGTTCATCGTTTAAGGTGCAAAGTTTAGCCGCTGATATTGTCTTTAATCGACGGATTAATGTGAAAGAATTGATCAGCGATCGCTTTCCACTCGAAAACCTCACGCAAGCTGTCGAACAAGCTGTTAAACCCACACCCGAAACCTATAAAATCCTCATTTATCCAGAGGTTGAAGAATAACGAATGTAGAGACGCGTTCCCCGTAAGGGGTTCTTGAAGGGTAATTTCGCGTCTCTGTAATTTATTTATAATTTTGCGTTTAATTTAAAACCATAATTCTGGTATTTATCTAAAATCTCGTAAAAGACGCGATATATCGCGTCTCTACATGGACTAATATGCTTATCACTTTTGTCATCCTTCTTGCTTTCTACCTTGCATTTAATCTTGGTGCAAACGATGTCGCTAACGCAATGGGAACTTCGGTAGGTTCCAAAGCGGTGACGTTAAAGCAAGCTTTGATTATTGCTGGAGTATTGGAATTTACAGGTGCAGTGCTGTTTGGGCATCAAGTTACGGAGACATTAGCCACAAATATCGCCAATCCAGCCTTATTTGCCAATTCTCCCCAATTATTAATTACTGGGATGATATCAGTGTTGATATCCTGCGGGTTGTGGTTGCAAATCGCCACTGCGAAGGGTTTACCAGTATCATCGTCTCATGCAGTGGTTGGAGCGATCGCCGGATTTAGTTGGGTGGCTTTGGGAGTCAATGCGATCGCATGGTCTTCGATTGGTAAAATCACGATTGGTTGGGTACTTACACCCCTTATTAGCGGTATAATTGCGGCTTTATTTTACAGTCAAATTCAACGCTGGATTTTACAGCAACCCAATCAAATCCAACAATTAAACGAATGGATTCCTTGGTTAAGTGCAGCTTTGATTGGAATTTTTGGCGTAATTGTTTTACCAACTTTGACTCATCCTATCGCGGAATTGTTGATAGATAAAATTGGTATCAATATACCTGCACATGATATTTCATTGTTAACAGGTGGATTTGCAGCGTTGGGATTAACTGCGTATAGCTGGCAAGAAATCGAAGAAGGGAAAAGGGGAAGGGGTAAGGGGGAAGGGAAAGAAGAAGGGGAAAGGGAAAATTTCACTTCCTCTACTCCCTACTCAATAACGGGCGGGGGTACCCCGCCCCTACCTACTCCCTACTCCCCTACTGAAAAACTATTCGCACGTTACCAGTTATTGAGTGCTTGCTTTGTTGCTTTTGCACATGGTTCTAATGATGTGGGGAATGCGATCGCGCCTCTGGTTGACATAATTTATACGATTCAAAATAACGCCGTACCAGTGGGTGGAATTGAAACACCTTTGTGGATACTGGCTCTTGGGGCTGCGGGTATCGTTACCGGGTTGGCTATTTTAGGTAAAAAAGTAATTACAACTATCGGTGAAAGTATCATTACTCTACAACCAAGTAGCGGATTTTGTGCCGAACTTGCGACAGCAACGACGATTTTATTAGCTTCGCGTTTTGGTTTACCTGTCTCGACTTCTCACGCACTTGTTGGGGGTGTGGTTGGTATTGGTTTGGTGCAAGATTTTAAGTCGGTGAAATTTGCAACTTTGAAAAATATTGCTGCTGCTTGGGTTGTGACTGTTCCGCTTAGTGCGGGGTTGAGTGCAGGGATTTTTAGTTTGATTCGGATGATTGGGTTTTAATAAAGTTCTAAACAATGTAGATATGAACTGCTTAAAAATTCCTGAATGATATCGACTCCTAAACGAAGTAATGTTTCCACTTGGCTTGTTGGTGCATTTCCACAGCGCAGCCATATTACTTTAGGGGGTGAACCATATAAACGGCTTTTTTCTGCAAAATCAGCATCTTGAGTAACAATGCAAAAATCATGCGTTTTCGCAAATTCTCATACTTCGCTATCGCTTTCCTCAGCCAGCTTGTGAAATTGAACGTGGCTGGAATTAGGGAATATATCCGCAAGTCGAGTTACTAACTTTCTACTTAAGTTTTGGTCGAATAATAACTTCAAGCTTCACTCACCATTGCAACTAAACGGTGTTCTCTATCGGCAGCGTATTCTAAGCAAGCTCGAATATCCTCTTGTGTTAACTCAGGGAAATCATCAATAATTTCAGCATGAGACATTCCAGCTGCTAGCCAACCTAGAACATCATAGACTGTAATTCGCATCCGCCGGATACAAGGCTTACCGCCTCGTTTGTCTGGCTCTATTGTAATAATGTTACGGTAGCTCATGATGTTGATTATATTCAAATAGAGCCTGTTTGTATTTTAAATTATACATTAATTCAAAATAGGCTTTTTATTTAATGCCAGTTGCTCCAACAGTTTCGTCGCAAGAGTCGGACTATCATAGTTACTAATCTCAGCTTTAAAGCTTTGTGCCCTTTCTTTATACTCAGTCGAACTAAGAACTTTCATTACAGCATCGTGAATTTGTTCCGGTGTTGGTGTACTGGTTTTAAGGTCGATTCCAACTCCCGACCATTGGACTCTGGCGCATATTTCCGGTTTTTCTTCGGTTTGACCAGCAGTAACTAACGGTACGCCAAAAGCTAAGGCAATTTGTACGCCGTTAAATCCACCGTTTGTCACCATCACATCAACATAGGGTAATAAATGACCATGAGGAATAAACTTTTCTAACCTGACATTTGCGGGAATTGGATTTATTTGGAGATTTTCTACGGGTTGTCCTCCTGTTGTCGCTACTACCAATACATCCTCATTTACAAAAGCTTGAATTGTTGGCAGAATTAAATCTCCTGCCTCAGTGGCGATTGTACCCTGCGTAACGTGGATAATTTTTTTACCAGATTTGAGGTCATCCCACCAAGCTGGAGGTGTAAACGCAGGTACGGGAGGTAAAAAAGTACCGATGAAATGGACTTGGGGTGGTAGGTCGCTGCGAGGATACTCAAAGGATGGTGTAGTTCCTTGCAAATAAAGAAACGGTGATAAAGTAGCAGTAAAAAAATCTTGCCTTCGCTTTGGTAATCCAACACTATTCCGAACCCGGTCGAGATGAACTGTTACATCGCGCATTAAGATATTTTGCGATAGCCAATTGAGAAACCGATTTCGCAATTTGCCACCAAATGAGTTATCCGGTTGTATTCCCAATCCAAAAGGTGCTGTATCGCAGCTACTAAAAGGTAATGCGGACATCCCAAATGCTGCCCAAGGTAAACCTGTTTTCTCATGCAACCACGACATACCCAGAAAGAATACATCGCACAGCAAAACATCAACCCGAAATTCATCGACAATTTTAATTAAATCGTCCAGTTGCGTTACGGCTGAATCAATAAAGCCATATTTGAGATAAAACTTAAATTGTGCCACTCCTTTCAAAGCGTCTTTTTGTTCTATCCAAGATTTAGGTATGGCATCGATATCAGTTAAATCGATACCCGTGCGAATGGGAACGTGGTGTGCGCCAGTTGCTTCAACTTTTTCTTTAAATCCTTTTCCCGTATACCACCAGACTTCATGACCGCATTCTACAAGTTTACGGGCAATAGGTAAAGCCGGATTGACGTGTCCAGCAGCAGCAATTGTACCAATTAAAAAACGAGTCATATACCTTTATAAATTGCTTTTAATTTAAAACGTAAATTCAAATTTTAGTGATGCGTGCCCGTAATTTTTCCTTGCCAAATTTGTAGTAATGAATACCCTTGTCTACCCGCATGTAGGTCGCTAATTATAGGTAAGCCAAAGCTGCCCGGCATCTCCTCTGCCGATTTTAATTGTTGCATATTGGGTTGTTAATGAATTAAAAATTTATTTCATAAATATCAGCATGAAACACTAAGGTGTTTTTTGTCAATAGTGAATTAAAAATTTAGTTAATAATCTTGTTAATGAGTTTGGATGCTTGTAAAGTCTAATTAGAAGGCAAATTCATAAATGTACTGCTGTGGCTGATTCTCCTGGCGCACAATATCTACCTAAAGTCAACCGTGCAATACGCGATGCGGAGGCAACAAAGCAGCAGATTCTTGATGCTGCGGAGATTGAGTTTGCCAAAAATGGGCTGTTTGGAGCGCGAACTGATGCGATCGCAAAAGGTGCGAATGTAGCACCCAGAATGATTTACTATTACTTTGGGAGCAAGGAAGGACTATATAAAGCAGTATTGCAACGACCGGCGGTAGAATTTCAAGAGATATTAGAACAGTTAAATTTAGAGCAGTTACCAGCACCAGAAGCGTTAAGAATACTTTTGCGGAATATAATCGTTTATGAAATTTCCCATCGTTACCGGGGAATGTTGTTTTTTCAGGAAGCGAATCAAAATCAAGGGAAGTATTTTCAGCAAACTATTTGGCAGCAACCAATTGCGTATGTTACTAAAATTTTGGAACGGGGGATAGAAGAAGGGACTTTTTGTCAGTTAGATCCATATATGACAACGCTGACTATTGCTGGTGTATGCGTTTTCTATGCAAATGCTTATGAAAATTTAAAACATTTGACACCCGATATTGAATTGCTGAGTTCGGAAATGATTGAGAAGTATACTCAAGCAGCAATCAACTTGGTTTTTAATGGTGTGCTTGCTCAAGAAAAATAGATACTATTTTGCTCTTGTTAAAATTGAGATAATATACATTAGTAATAACCTATGGAAATTACATTACGCGATGTTCTCACCCTCGAAGAAACTTCAGCATACTTACGACTACCTGTGGAAACGGTTTTGCGTCAAGCTTTACAAGGGAATATTCCAAGTCGCAAAATTGGGGAAGACTGGAGATTTTTGAAAGTAGCTGTTGATAATTGGTTAAGTTCCCACAGCAGTCGTTCTATTCTGCTTCAGCAAGCAGGTGCTTTGGCTGATGATGAAACGCTTGCAGAATTAAGGGCAAATATATATGAATTAAGAGAACATCTATAACTTATCAGCTTCAGATTGGAACGTGACTAAATAATTACTAATCAGTAATTCAGCAATTTTTACTCACTTGTTTGATTACCCTGGTTGGGATATTCACGTTCGGGTAATAGTCCCCATGCTTCTGCATCCGCAGCCCAATTGCGGAAAATCTTTTGTCGTGCAAAGGATGAAGCAAACCGCGAGTTATATGTTCGTTTCCAAGCGTTTGACCATTGTGCTGTTTCGTCGGCTTTTTGTAAGGCACGGATTTCGGCTTCAAGTGCAGCAGCATGTTTGTGCATGATGGCTTCGATATCTTGGAAATGTTTGTCAGGCTCGCGCAATGTTTTTAATTTGCAGATTTTAACGACGACGTATATTTACCCACTATTTATACTACATTATTTTATTCTCGGATTTGCGTTGGGGCGGGTTTATTTATATC
>CAXTCQ010000288.1:0-10799 GCA_964242965.1 uncultured Calothrix sp.
TTGTTTTATTTTTTTTGGTGTTTTTTTGTTTGTTGTTTTTTATGGTTACTGTTTTTTTAGAGTTTAGATTGTTGTAGGGGCACGGCAGTGCCGTGCCCCTACAGTCTGGTCTATTTACCCAGAAACAGATGTAACTTGATAGGTATTTTTCAGCTTGTTGTAGCAGTAAGCTTTTAAAAATTCCAAGTTAAACAAAAAAAACTGCTAGAGGGACGGGTGAACACCGTCCTCAGTAGCAGAGGAACGCTAAGTGTAGAATACCGCGAATTTTCCGATTTTTGCGTCCGCATTTATCCCGAAATATTCGTTGATGGTATTTAATCTAATCCAGTATTTATACTGTTGCACGCTGCTTTAAAATACTAATTTTTTTCTGCATTCAATTTAGAATAGCTGTTTTGCTTGTTCTTTAAGCATTATGAACTTGTGCAGGTGAGGGAAAGCACTACATAAATATAGCGTAAAACCCGCTTTAGTGTACGCGCTCATTAATTTTGCCAAAGTTTATAATATAAATATCTCATAAACACAAAGCGCGATACTTTGTAGGAACTTTTAAGTAGATTGGTACGAATAAATAAGGGTTTGTAGTTGCGCTTTAGCGCACTATATAGCAGCGAAGACAGCGCAACTACGAGCCTTTATATAAATTCACATAGTTTGATTTTACTCCCTCCACGAGTGGGTTTTGCGATCGCAAAGCGAGAAGTGCGTACCCCTTCGGGGAAGATGCAAGCGAAGCGGTGCCGAAGGTTAGGCTAGCGCAGAACGCTAAAAATTCTTCAATATCAATTGTGTTTATCCCAATTGCAGATGCATCGTTTCGCAACGACCGCACCTAGTAAGTAAATAATTTACCTTCCCCTACATTTATATGCTTGCAAACGCACAATTGTCATCAAATACACAACCTTCTTCAGCAAAATTATGGATGCCAGAACAAGTTTTATTTACACCCGCAGCCCTTGATGAACCTTGGGGACAGCAAATAAAACAACGGGTACTCGCCCTCAATTTACCAGTTGAAGAATTGCCACGCAATCGCCTAACTGGCTTGCGCGGAGAATCGGAACGCGACACTTACGATATCTCCAAACGTACCTTAGCGGTCGTCACATCACCACCAAGTTCGCTCAAACTCAGTCCCATTCCACCTTCCGCAGACTGGCAATATCACCTCGCCGAGGGTTGTCCCGCTCACTGTCAATATTGCTACCTCGCAGGCAGCTTACAAGGACCGCCAGTAATTCGTGCCTTTGCAAATTTGCCGCAAATCTTGGGTAATCTCGCTGTATACGAACGCCAAGACACTCCAACTAGCTTTGAGGTTAGCTGTTATACAGACCCCCTTGGTATCGAGCATCTTACAGGTAGCCTTGCTGAATCTATCCGCTATTTTGGGACTCGCAGCGATGGATATTTACGCTGGGTGTCGAAGTTTGATGCGGTTGAACCTTTGCTTGATTTACCTCACAACGGTCATACGCGCTGCCGATTTAGCGTCAATGCTGCACCGATTTCGGGACGGTTTGAAGGTGGTACAGCTTCGGTTGCATCGCGGTTGATGGCACTGCGAAAATTGGCATTACCGAGCAAAAGAGGAGGTGGTGGGTATCCGGTTGGGTTAGTAATTGCTCCAATTATGCCGATAGATGATTGGCAAATACATTACGGTCAATTATTTGACCAAATTAGCGAAGCGATTGATTTTGATTGCGACTTGACATTTGAGTTAATTTCGCACCGTTTTACACCTGGTTCTAAGGAAGTTTTACAAACCTGGTATCCGCATTCAAAACTTGAGATGGATGAGGAAAAGCGCAGCACTAAGCGTAACAAGTTTGGCGGTACTAAGTATGTGTACGATAGCGACACGATGAAAAAATTACGCCAATTTTTTGAGAGCGAGATTCAACAGCGTTTTCCTAATGCCAAGATTTTGTATTGGACTTGAATTAGGGGAGTAGGGAAGGGGGAAGAGGGTAACTAGGAAAGTAGAGGCAAATATTTAAACTTCCAACTCCTAAATCTTGTACGGGCGGGTTTACTAAGATTCCTAATTTTTTAATAAGATATCGGTAAACCCGCCCCTCCCTACTCCTAACTCCCTCCAACTCCCTACAATTTATTTCGAGACAGTATTCGTAGGGTGTGTTAGGACGAAGTCCGTAACGCACCGTCCTTTGCTTCAAGTATGCAAGAACGATTGTCGCTATGGGTAGTAAGAGCTAGTTAAATAATTCAACCATTGTGGCGATCGCTTTTACGCCACTCCCTGCGTCCGTATCGCCCCATCGCTCACTACTTAAGATGCAAAATATATAATATATTCATCCGGAGTTATCGGAGGTCATCGCGCAGTAAATAAAGTAGTGCGATTAGAAAGATAATGCGATCGCTATTATTTTCGCTTCTTTTCTCAACAGCTATAACTGGTTGCAGTACCCTGACTGCTAACCAATATGAAGCTACAGCGCTTACTAGTTATACGTGGCAAGTGAAATATGCCAACGATTTAACTAATGAAAAATTACCGCGCTTTGAGACTTTTGCTACCACTTCCCTACTTAACCGTAATGGCTTAAAGCCGAATGGAGCGGTTACGGGTCCCGATGACCGAGGTTTATGGTGGGCTGCACTACCACCGCGACCAACAGTTGATGAAGTAGAACAACGCAAAGGGTCGCAACAAGAGGCAAGCAGACCCGAATTATTAAAATCTGTAAAGTACGAACTAAAGTATGAAGCAGGCTCGCAACAAAGGACATTACCCACCAATTACGAGGTCTACAGACAGGTAGTAAAAGCATATCCATCGCGTACACCCTTAGAGTTAACTTTGGGAGTAGACGATAACTCGGTCGAGAAAGCTGAACCAATTGGCAAGGACGGACAATAATTTAATAATAAGTAGAAATTGTGCAGTGGTTAGAAATAAGGGTAGTATATAGCGTTTCCCTCTCAAGTGAGGTACAGTCGTAGGGGCTATTCTGTGCTGTGCCCCTACATCTTGGACGAAGCTAGTGTACGTCATTAAACTGAGAACCGCTATATGTAAATATCATGCTACTTTAGACAAAAGTATCAGAATAAAAACGTTTTTTTACCTATAAAGGGAGTAGCTATTTTGTTGAGTATCAAAGCTTTGTCAGTAGTTTGTACAAGCACGTCGTTACTCGTATTGGGTGTTAGTGAAATAGGGTCTGCTTCTTCATTCAATGCGACACCTAGATTTGACAATGTTGCTAGCTACACTACTACTATTAGCGGAGATAATAATCTAGCTGATATTTACTATCCCAATCCAACAGACTTAAAAACAAGCAATTATTCCTTTCCAGTAGCGCTATTACTCCAAGGTGGACTAGTTGACAAATCAAATTACTCTAATTACGCTCAACAAGTTGCACGTTACGGATTTGTAGTAGTGGCGCCAAACAGCAAGCGGACAATTCCAACATTTGGCGAAGCATTATCACCCCAAACTAGCCAAATTGATACAGCTTTACAACAAATTGTAGTTGAAAATACGAATGCTAGTTCACCTGTGGCAGGCTTGCTGGATACAGAGAAAGTAGGATTATTAGGTCATTCGTTAGGTGGTGCCGTAGGATTATCTGCAATTGGAAATTTATGTGTAGCCCCAGTACTTTGTCCAGGTACTTTCTCACGACCCAAACAAATTGTCGCAGGAGCATTCTTTGGTGCCAATCTTCGCAATGAAAATAATGTTTATCTGACTATTAACAATGAAGGAATACCAGTTGCGCTTCTGCAAGGGGATCGTGATGGAAGAGCGCTGCCAATGCGTGCTAGTTTAACTTATGACAAAATTGAAAATCCACCTAAAGCACTGATTAATATCGAAGGTGCCAATCATTTTAGTATCACAAATACAAATAATCCTGCTGGCTCAATTCCCGATCCCATAAATGCTACACTTAATCAAGATGTAGCTATTGAAACAATTGCACGTTGGAGTGGTTTGTTTTTACGTGCAAGTATTCTTAATGATAAAGACGCTTTTAATTACGTTTATTTCACAGGTGATGCTGCTGACCCCAATGTTACGGTAGAGAGCGAACGTGTTCCTGAATCGACACCAACTGTTGCACTTTTTGGGATATGTATTGCTGGGGTTACGATTACTCAACTACAAAAAAGAATAAATAAATCAAAATATCACCACAACACTGTCAAGAGGATAGTGTAATTTTACAAAAGTAGGAGTTTGATTTTTCTTACATAATGCGATCGCGCTTCGGATGTAAAGACAGGATTTAACTTGAACTTTACCCTAACTTCATCTTCAATCATCATTAGGGGCAAGCCGCACATTTAAGTATCCTGGAAGAACGCATCTATTGTCTCAAATTGTCTTCCCACCGCTTAAGTTAACAAGTGTTGTTTTTATCGTTCCCTCCATGCTGAAGCGCGTTATATCAAGCCCAGTTGATTACTTGTAATAAAATGTATCTTTGTAGGTTGGGTGTAGCGAGTAGCGAAACCCAACAATGCCAGTTGGGTTATACTGAGTCCCAAGGGGACACGCGCATAGCGTTCGTTCCACCCAACCTTAGATAAAGCCACACTGCAATAGACATCTCCGAAAATTAATTCTGCGTTGCCCGAAATCCTTTTCAGAGACGCGAAAGAAAGCGTCTCTACATCTTTTCCGGAGATGTCTAATATGTGTATTATTTCGAGAGAGGGCAAACTGATGCATTTGGGTAAGAAGATGGGGTAGCATTTGGCGCTTGGGCAACTAACGTAATCGTGCCGTCAGCTGCTTTTATAAAGCCTTGTGCTTCAATAATGGTAGTTGTTACAACCTGGGAATTTCCTAAACCTCCCCTATCTCCTTGTTTCTCTTGTCTCCCTTGTCTCCCCATCTCCTCATTATCAAGAGAAGCAAGTTGTCTTATACCAGGTTTACCTGGCAATGGTTGGAGGGGATTAGGTGGTATACCGCGTCCGGTGATGATAAATTGATTGAGGGGACGACGGAATGCTAACTCGCCTCTGGGACAAAGTTGGCTGATTTGATTGCTTGCGTCTACGACTTGTTGAGGTAGTTCGATTAGTCCTTGGGTGGGGTCAATATCGGGTTGGGTAATGTCAATTTCTCCCTGTAGTCCTAATTCTGAACTTGCGGTGATTTCGCTTTTCTCTGGGATTGGGAAAGCAGCAGGTACAATACCGAATATTCCCTGAGTTTCAATGTTAATATTACCACCTGTGCCAATGAACGCATTTGCTGTAATATCGCTATCTTCATTAGGTACGGCAACGATAAAGGGTGCATCAATTGTGATGTTACCGCCATTACCTCCGGCTTGTGCTGTTCCTGCGGTAGTAGAGATTTGGCTATTGTTGCGTAAAAGTAAGTATTGGGAAAGATTTAAATTGATGTTACCACCATCTGTAGAGGCTGTTTGAGCGACTATTTTACCGTTATTGAGGCGAGTAATGTCACCGCTAATATTAATGTCGCCTGCTGTGCCTTTTCCGTCGCTGCTGCTGGTTATAATACCATTATCTGCCACATTCAGTAGTGGAGTTTCAATCGTTAAACTTCCACCATTACCTGTACTTGTTTTAGATGCACCAGCAGTTATTGAACTGGTTCTTAGCCTTTCCAAGTTACCTATAGATACACCTGTAACATTTACAGATTCGCTTGCTCGAATCACTAATTTTCCGGCGTTACCTTCTCCTGAAGTTTGAACAAATACTTCAGAACCATTTCTTAAACTTAATTTTCTCGTTTCAATCGTTAAATTCCCGCCATTACCTATAGGTGGTCTACCATTGCGGGGGTCAATAAGACCAGCTTCAACCCTTCCGTCTGTTTGAACGCCAGCAAAAATACCTGTATTAAAAAAGTTAGGTTTTTCTGTTTCAAATAAATCAATTTCATCGGCTCTAATAAAGATATTACCAGCATCACCATCACCAAACGTCGCAGCTTGGATTTTGCTGCCATCGCTCACACTCAAACGTCTAGTTTCAATAGTTAAGTTACCTCCTCGACCTTTACCATTCAAGTCAATTTGAGCAAATAAACCGCCAGGGAAACCAACCGAACCTGAATTACTTGTATCACCATCACGTTTAGGAATTTGTCCGCTTAATTCCACAGAGTCTGTAGCGATAATTTTGAAATTACCAGCATTTCCTTCGCTAAATGTAGAGGTACCAATTTGTGAATCTCTAACAATTAACCTTCGAGTTTTAATTATGATATCTCCAGCGTTACCAATGGCATCTTCTAGAACATCAGAATCTAAATCACTATCACTCAGTATTTCTACTAAATCTCCAGCTTCAACTGTAATATTTCCCCCATTTCCTTGAGCGTAAGTGTCAGCAAAAATTCCTGCTCTATTTGCAATATTTAAGGAACCAGTAGTAATGTTAATATTTCCTGCGTTACCTCTCCCAAAGTTATTAGAACTGATTTCTCCAGCATCTTGAATAGAAAGGTTTCCAGCTTTAATATTTACATTTCCACCAGTCCCTACAACATTAGACCCTAGACTTGCAAATATACCGCTTCCTACCCCTGAAATTCTAAATGCATCACGTACATTGATATTTGCCGTACCTCCTATAGCTTTTTTCCCTTCAAGCACATCTGATGCATCACTAACGTAAATTCCCAACCTTCCACCATTATTTAGGGATAAAGAGCCAGATGTGATATTAACAGCACCTCCATTGCCAGTAGCATCATTACCTACAACGCTAAATAGACCACTTTCATTCCCATTGCTATCTATGCCATCAAAAGTAACTGCATCTGTGGCTTGAATTATAATATTTCCGGCATTGCCTTGTCCGCGAGTAAACGAGTTGATTTGAGCACCATTTGTTAAAGCAAGTGAACTAGTTGTAATGTCTATATTTCCAGCGTTACCTTTTGCTTCACCACTCTGAACATTGTTATAAATACCTCCTACATCTAAAGAAATTGCATCACTAGCTGTAATAAAAATATTGCCTGAATCGCCTTGACCGAAAGTACTAGAAATTATATTTCCGTCATCTTTAACAAAAACATTTCCAGCTTGAACTTTAATGTCGCCACCACGTCCTACTGCACCAGTACCCAAACTTCCAAAAATTCCGCTATCTGCACCGGAAATTGTCAATGCATCGCGCACATTGACATTTACAGTACCGCCAATGCCTTGCCCAGATGGAAGTGTATCAGTAGCTTCACGGACACTAACCCCTAACAGCCCACCATTAGTTAGGGACAACGAGCCAGCAGTAATATTTATACTGCCACCATTACCTATAGCTCCAGGTTGTACATCACTAAAGGAAGCGCTGGGAAATGCGTTGCTTCCGACTCCATCAAAAGTAATTGTATCCTTTGCTTGAATAGTTATATTTCCTGCATTCCCGCGTCCACGAGTAAAGGAATCAATTTGAGCGCCCTCAGTAACAGAAAGAGAGCCAGTTTTGATATCGATATTACCCCCATTACCTATTGCTCTCGATTGTACTGAGTTGAAAATTAGGCTATCTGTTCCTGCAAGCTTGATTTGCCCTGTAGCATCAACTGTAATATCTCCTGCTTGAGTGTTAGCTGTCCCTAAACCTTCTCCTATCCCTGCAAAAAATTCACTACCTGCTAAAATCTCCAAGTTTCGAGCATTTGCCACAATACTACCGCCACCACCACCAATAACACCAACTATTGCCTTGTTAGTGAGGGATATGTCTCCCCGTTGTACCCCATCAGGAAAACTTAATCTGAAATTATTCCCATCACTTTCAATTCCAATGCTTCCAGTTTCTGCCAAACCTCCTAACTCGATGCGTCCACCATTTGCAACTAGCCATCCTCCATCCATGCTGACGTTACCACCTACCAATAGCAAACTTTTTCCATCGGGAACACGCAAGCCGAATACATCAACGGACGCAGGGTCTTTCCCTGCTGATGCTCTAGAATTATTTTGAATTGCTGCGTTCTGATTAATCTGATTAAACAGCAATGCTGAAGGATTAATAGTCAACAATGGTGGTGCTTCCGGATTCGTCGCACTAAAAACCCCTTGGTTCCCGAACGCTAGAGCATTCGCTGTTGTCCCCACAAACGAACCCCGCACATCCAAACTGGCATTCTGCCCAAACAAAATTCCATTCGGATTCATCAAAAACAAATTCGCTGCACCATCAACACCCAAAGTTCCCAAAATATTCGAGGCATTCCCACCTGTTACCCTCGATAGTATATTTAATACTCCAACAGGATTGGCAAAATACACGCGCTGCCCATCGTTGATATTAAACTGACTGAAGCTATGAAAAAGATTACTTCCTCGCGTTGCACCACCGTCGATTTTGTCTGTATTCAAACCATTAATTAAAACGTTTTGATTAAATTGTGAAGATTCTTTTCCAAGCGTGTTATCGGGTGTGATTTGTGCTTTAGCTGGTGTGCTAGCAAGTATTAAAAAGCTTGATATTAAAGACTTTTGCAGTAAATTGTATATCCAACGCATAGTTATTTTAGCGGAAATTAGATACGTATCTAATTTAGATATATCATTCTTGGCTGTCTGGACACGTACAGAGTATAAATATCGAAATAATAGCTAATAGAGTTGAGGAAACTCGCATCGAATGATACCGTCAGATGTTGAATGTGAGAGCAAACAACAGGGATTATTCGATGCATAAATATAAATCTATGGTTAACGGCGCGAAAACTACTCAAAAGTCGAAATTTGTTGCCAAGCAAACAATTGTCAGTCTGTCGCTGTTATCAATACTTGCACCCTACGCTAGCATTGCCGCACCACCGCGCAACCCCGACAAAACAGTGAATTGCGACATGTTAGTTGTAGGAGGTGGACTTTCGGGTGCTGCGACTGCTTACGAAGGGTTGCTAGCTGGAAGAACGGTTTGTTTAACGGAAATTACTGATTGGTTGGGAGGGCAAATTTCCGCGCAGGGAACATCTGCATTAGACGAACGTCCGACGCAGCGAGCAAAGCAATTTTACTCGCGGGGTTATCTAGATTTGCGTCAACGGATAGAAAAGCAGTATAAAGGCGATTTAAACCCTGGTGAATGCTGGGTGAGTGACTCGTGTTTTTTACCTAAAGATGGGCATAAAATCTTGACTGATATGCTCAAAGATGCCGAAAAAAGAGGTCGAGGTAAGTTGGAATGGTTTCCAAATACGGTAGTCAAAGATTTGGAAATTAGTGCGGATGGGAAAATTATCAATCGTGCGATCGCAATCCAACACAAATCCGCAGCATCTGCACCACCTATCAACACCGAAACGCTATCCCAAACTATCGAGGACGCATACAACTATCAAAATTCGTCGCGCTTCACTAAGACGATTATTAACTTTGCTGCCAAGCAAAATAAAAACAATAATTCTCCGCAATGGTACGTAGTCGATACCAGCGAAACGGGTGAAATTATTGCCCTCGCTGATGTTCCCTACCGTCTCGGAATTGACCCGCTTTCATACTTAGAACCGTCGTCTTCAAGTCCCACAAATGACCAATATTGCCCGCAAGGTTTTACTTACACCTTTGCGATGGAGGCTACTAAGGAAGCGCAACAGCAAACAATGCCTCCTTACTACATGCAATATTCGCCCTACTTTAGCTACGAACTCAAGCGACTCGCAGATTTTGACTTGGTATTTACCTATCGACGAATTAAGAGTCCGGGAAATGGAAAACCCAAAAAATTCGGCGGTGTTAGTTTTACCACTCCCACTCCTGGCGACATCTCGATGCAAAACTGGACTTGGGGAAATGACTACCGTCCGGGCACTTCGCAGGATAATTTAATTTACTCGCGCCAACAATTACAATCAACCGGGCAACTCAACCCCGGAAGTTGGATGGGTGGGTTACGAACTGAGACTTTACGCAAAGCGGAGGAAAATGCTTTTTCCTATTATTACTGGTTGACTGCGGGAACTACTGACTCACAACTTGGCGAAAATGTCAAGACCCCGCAACCCAATAATCGTTTTCTAGCTGGCTTTGATGCCCCAATGGGAACCGCGCACGGGTTATCGAAATACCCCTACATGCGCGAAGGACGGCGTATCATCGGTCGCCCTAGCTGGGGACAAGCAAGCGGTTTCACGATTGGCGAAATTGATATTTCGCGCCGCGACTATAACGACGAGTATTACCGAAAAAACCTTCCGGCTGATATGTATCGCAGGTTACGGGCAGCACTCGCGGGTTTAGAAGCCGCATCCGTACTCACAGGTCAAATCGACCCCAACAAGGCAGCACGGCGTACCCGTTCTACGGTTTTCCCGGATTCGATAGGTATCGGACATTACGCAATTGATTTTCATCCCTGCATGGAAAAAAGCCCACCCGAAGCACCTGGAAACCGCGAACGTCAGGGAGAAAGACGCGGTGCAGGACAAGCGTATCCATTCCAGATTGCACTACGGGCAATGATTCCCCAGAAAATTGACAACATGATTGTGGGTGGTAAGAGTATTGCCACAAGTCACATTTCAGCCGCAGCATATCGGGTACACTCGTTTGAATGGTCTGCGGGTGCAGCAGCAGGAACGGTTGCAGCGTTTTCTCTCAAAAATGCAGTAGCACCCTATCAAATCGTCGATGATTTACCCAAACCCGAAGCGCAATTGCAAGCACTGAAAGCTTTATTAGAGAAAAACGGCAATCCTACAGCTTTCCCCGATACGTCAATTTTTAATCAGAATTGGCAAGATTGGAAGTAATTAGGGAGTAGGGAGTAGGGAGTGGGGAGTAGGGGAGAAGGGG
>CAXTCQ010000289.1:0-10777 GCA_964242965.1 uncultured Calothrix sp.
GTGTTGGGGGGGTAGGTATGGGGAGTTTTGGGTGTTTGTGTTGGGGGGCAGGTTTAGGAGTATTGGCGTTACTAGTTGGGTATTTTCGGTGAACCTGCCCTTACTGGCATTGTGTGTTTGTTAGAGGATTTCTTTGACAATCAGTACTATTGCGAGTCCTAGCATGACGATTAGTATCGCTTTTCCACCGGGGACAAGGCGAGTCGGTGTTGTAATTGAGTTTGTTTCGCGTTGTTTCCATGCCATTAATGCCGGAATTATTCCGCCTAAAATTGATGTACTAAAACTTCCAGCGTAATCGAGTGCGGTGAAGAAAATATTCGGATTGAGTACTGACAAACCCATTGGTGGTAGTAAAACTAGTCCGTATAGCGATAATCGCGTTGAAGTTGGATTAATAACATCTTTGAAAAAATCGAGCAAGCCGTAAACAAACCCGATGAATGAGGTTGCGATCGCAAACTCCGAAAACACTAATACCAATACTCCGAGCCATTCTCCCGCACTGCCAGAACGCAAAATCTGTAACGGGTCAAAGCTATTTCCGTTTGCAGCAAATTCCTGTAAATTGTCCGGACTAATGCTACCTAAAATTACCGCATTCCATGCCAAAAACATCAGCAGTGGAATCCCCGAACCAATCAAAATCGACTGACGCACCTTTTTTGCATCACCTTCTAACTGCGTGGCAATTACCGGAATTACATTATGGTAAAAAAGCGCTACCAACATCACCGAAATCGCAGGTGGCAGTGCTGTCCAATCTTGAAATACAAACTGCGAAACTTTAACTTGTTGGCCAGCTAGCAATAATAAACCCGCGAACGAAACAATTACTACCACTACAAACGCATTATTGATTTTCTCAACCAACTTCTCGCGCCCGAAATACATAATTCCACCAAGCAGCAATGCAAATGCAGTCGTCCCGACCCAAATAGGTAAATTTACCTGCACTCCCCAAAACTTTACAACTGCCGAAACCAAAATATCCCCACCTTGGGTAATATATGCTACTAAAAGTGTGTAATGTAAAAAAAGATACGCGCCACCAGCAAACCGCGCTCCGATTTTACCTAACGTATTCTCGACCATTGCCAACAATCCGTTACTCGCACGTCCTTGCTGTCGCATTCCGTTTAAAGTGACTTCGGCAATCAAAAGTCCGGAAATTAGTGTATAAAGCCAAACAAGAACGAGTAAAACTGTTGATGGAATGATACCTGATGGTAAAGTCACCGCAGGCAAAGCGAGGATTCCTGCACCTACAGTGGTTCCAGCGATGAGGGCAGTACTTCCTAATACGCTACCTGGTTGATGGTATGTACCGTCGTCACTAATCTCAAGGTTCGAGAATAATCTTGTCGGTTGTAGGATTTCGGGTTTGATAGCGGTTTTCATTTCTGAATAATGCGAGATAAAGGATTTTTGAAAATTCAATTGTAAACTAATGTTACGGATCGTAACCCTTTATAACCTTATCCTCCAACCCGACGATGCTGCTCGCGGTTGCGCGTGAGGGCTTAATTTTATTCTCGTGCGTTCAAATCGTAGTGCTGGCAGAGGGTTTTGATTTCACGCACGAGTGATGCTCAACGGAGCCTTTATACAGGACAGGCTCACGCATATTTTTCGGCGACACTACCAGTTTTATTGCTAGGTAAAATAATGTAAAACTGTAACGCAGCATTTTCAAAACACAGAAGCATAATTTACTGTGAAATACTACAGCCAACAAACCAACACCTTCTCTATCAGCTACCTTAATGACTTATTCGGGCAAATTCAAGCTTGTCCTTACTTTGCTATCAACAATCTCAACCGCGACTTCATTGCTACTAAAGGCTTTTCCGTCGCCTTTCAACGTTCTGGATTAGTAGAAGTCGAGCAAAAATTTCCCTTTTTCAAACCTTATTTAGATGTGGCTCTTTTACCGAACTGTAACGCTTTCTACCTCAATCCCTTACTTTTAAAAGAAGGTTCGCGTGTAGACCCGCATATTGACCGCTCGCTGCGTTCCTATTGTAAAACCATTGAGCCACCAGCGTATGTCAGCGTTCTCTACGTGCGCGTACCGGAGGGAATGGAAGGGGGAGAATTGGTACTGCAATCCCACAAACGTCAAGTCGGGCAAGTCAAGCCTCAAATCAATAGTTTAGTATATTTTCAGGGGGATTTAACCCACTCTGTCAACGCCGTCAAAACCCCTGGAAATCGCTTAAGTTTGGTTTGCGAACAGTATAGTTTG
This sequence comes from uncultured Calothrix sp., assembly GCA_964242965.1. Lineage (GTDB taxonomy): Bacteria > Cyanobacteriota > Cyanobacteriia > Cyanobacteriales > Nostocaceae > JANNFJ01. The sequence goes on from CAXTCQ010000289.1 coordinate 2,249, forward strand.
AGCGATGCCGAACTTCAGGAAATACCCAATTTTACGATCGAATCAAGGGTTGAATCTACTAATAAAAAGAAAAAATATGCCTTATAGCTTGGTCTTACTGCCTCACGCTTTTTGATTACACTATGTTTGTTGTGTATCCCACTACTATGTGAAATCAGTAATAATAGCTTCGTTGAAAGTGCAATTAAATGGTGTAATTTCAACTTCACGATTCGCTTGTGCAGTGTATCGCAAGCAAATATCGATGTAAGTATCAGGCTTATAAGGCATTCGTTCAGCCCATTCAATCGCAACAATTCCCGGCTTCATCTCGATACCTTCCCAGTAGGTTTCTAAATTCAGGCCAATAACTTCGTTTGCTGACAATCGGTATAAATCTAGATGATAAAGCGGGATGCGACCTTCTGGATACTCGTTAATTAGGGTGAATGTCGGGCTAACAATCGCGTCAGTAATACCCAAACCTTCGCCAATACCTTGTACCAAAGTCGTTTTTCCCGCACCTAAATCGCCTTCGAGTAAGATTGTACTACCAGGAGATAAAGATTTACCGAGAGCGATTCCGAGCTTGAGCGTAGCTTTTGAACAAGCAAGAACAATTTTGAACATTAGAGGTTAGCTAGAAAGACTATAAACGCCCGAAGGATGCAACATCTATATTTATATTAAGTACGAAAGTTAAATGAAGTTTCCCCCATCCAAAATCCTAAAGGGTTAATAGTTGATTTACAGTAAGGCCAACTCCGCAAGCTTGCTTCCATCGTTTCCACTTCCCAAGTCGGAGGTTCTAAACCTAGTCCCAAACACAGGTGATAAAGAACACTTGCAAATTCTTGGTTGTGTCCGGATGTCCCGATGTGCGCGTGTGCATACTCGTGTGCGACTATACTCAACCAATCCGCACTCTCAATTTGACCGACATCAATCAAAATAGTGGTAGGGTCAGCGCGAATATTACACATTGCATCAATTCCAAATCCCTGTGCCAAAGGGGCTGCAAAGATTTGTATGTGACGGCGGCCGCAGGGGTGAAAGCATTCGTGACAAGTTTGGAGATGGATATTTAATTCCGCGTTTACAATGTCAATATTTTTACTAATCCAAGTGCAAATCCGAATGCGCGATCGCAAATCTCCCATTAAATCCACCATTCCCGCTTCCAACGCAAAACCCCGCACCATTTGCAGGTACTCGAAACCGCGAGCAAATGTATCATCCGATTGGAACATTGGGAAGTGGAGTTAAGAGTTAGGAGTTAAGAGTTAGGAGTTAAGGGTTAGGAGTTAAGAGTCAGGAGTTATCAAACCGTACTTCCCCCGCTTCTCCCCTTCCCCTTTTTCCTTTCCCCCTCTTTCTTTACCAGCCTAATACTGAGGCAAATGCCGGAGTATCCTGCCGCACAAAAGACGCATTCTCAGCATCAACACGACTTTCGATGCAAAATGATGCCGTGCTAAAACCACCGAAACGCTTTACTGTACTGGTTCGCATCCGCGTATCCGGGTTGCCAAACCAAAACCGTTCTATCGAACTCATGGTTTCATAATCGGTAGTTAGCACTAAACCATCCTCATCGTCCATGTGGAAGCGTCCAACTACTGGCATAATTTCTGCATAACCGCGTTCGCGTAATAACCGACCCTGACGCGGATTGTCCGCATCTGGTACAATTGCAAACACTGTTTTTCCTTCGTGGTTTTCTTCACCTTCGCGGTCCCAAGCCATTGTCCCCAACCAACGCACCCGTGAACCTCCAATTGATAAATTCGGGTCTACCGAGTGCATTTCGCACAGAGCAATAATTTCGGGGTCATCAGCATTGAGGGTTTCGACTAAAATTTCTGATTCCCCAATTTCTGAACGTTTGAAGGCTAGGTGGTGGGTTGCACGCGAAGACTTCCATTTACCAGCACTTTGCCGAAAAAATTCTAATGCATCCATACTAACTTTTGGCTCCTAATTCCCGATTTCACAGGACGATGTATTAATTTGTTGTCTTTTTTAACGTTGATACTTTTAGATTACACTTTTTACCTCATCCCTACCCAACTCCTAACTAGTTTTTGTCGGTTGGGTGGAACACAAAGCGTAACCCAACTTTAATGTTGGGTTCCACGCTCGTCCCAAGGGGACACGCTGCATAGCGTTCGTGAAAACGTCACTTGCGACAACGCTCTTGACCCCCGCGAAGTTAGACTCCCGAACCTACGTTAATTATAACTAGTATGCCTAAAGTCATAACGACTATGAATAATTTGCGAGATTTATTATCAACAGCTTTTAAATATTGTTAAAGTTGATACCAGGCGCTCAAAGCGATCGCTAAAGCATCTGCGGCATCATCAGGTTTAGGTATTTCATCTAAATTTAACTCTCGCGCTACAGCGGACTGTACTTCAGATTTGTCGGCATTGCCGTATCCCGTTAACGCTTGCTTAATTTGAGCGGGTGTAAACTCCACATAGGGGAGATTGTGCTGTGCTAATACCAGCATAATGACACCTCGTGCTTGGGCGATTAAAATGGTGTTTCCCATTCGATAGAAAAATAATTTTTCTATTGCAACTAAATCTGGCTTAATTTCTTCAATTACAGTATGCAAATCATCAAACAAGGTGCATAAGCGCGTTCCCATTTCTGTACGTGCTGGAGTGTTAATTACGCCAAAATCCAGCATCGTTACAGGTACTGAATGGCGGGTATTACGATTTGAACAGCAAATAATAGCCCCAAATCCGATTATCGCTAGTCCCGGGTCTATTCCTAAAATGCGCTTTTCCATAAAATTTAATTTATATACATCATAAACAACTATGATTTTCACCATTGACAATTGTAAATTCCGTGCTTTCGGTCTAATGGAATGACCGAAATGTAATAATTCCACACTTAAGGTTTAAGGTAGGTAGTGTACATTTTCTGTTAATCCTTGTTTAGGCCACCGCTCAATAATGCTGGTATGTCAATTGCTTTTCTCAGACAAGCCCTCAACTCACTGCAACAGCAGTCGCGCCGTCGTCGTACTTCCTATCGGCTTAACCAGTGGTTTAAATGGTTATCGCCTGGGCTTTCAATAAAACGTTGGCTGATAATTAGCGTAGGAGGAGTACTACTAGGATTACTGGGGTTGGCGATTTCAATTCGGCTAACTCCGATTTTCTGGGCAATTGAGTTGCTCAGAAATTTCTTAGGCGCACTCGCCGACATCTTACCCTACTACATCAGCGGACCTTTGGTCTTTTTATGCGGGTTACTGTTGCTGCTTTTGGGGCAAACCCGCACGGTCGGTTCGATCACCCGCGTACTTCGTCCCGATGCTGACGAGGAACTGGTTGATGTCCTCTTGGCGCATCGTCGGTTATATCGAGGACCAAAGATAGTTGTCATCGGAGGTGGGACGGGACTTTCGACGCTGTTACGAGGATTGAAAACTTACAGCGCTAATATTACTGCAATTGTAACTGTTGCTGACGATGGCGGTTCTTCGGGAAGGTTGCGCCGAGAATTTGGCGTGTTGCCACCCGGAGATATTCGCAATTGTTTGGCAGCGCTTGCCGATGAGGAAAAGTTATTAACAGAGTTATTTCAATATCGTTTTCAAGTTGGCGATGGGTTAACGGGGCATAGTTTTGGTAATTTATTTTTAACGGCTTTAAGTGAAATTACTGGTGATTTAGAACGGGCTGTGGCCGCGAGTTCCAAAGTTTTGGCGATTCGCGGTCAGGTATTGCCTGCGACCCTGAGCGATGTTCGGCTTTGGGCTAAGTTAACCGACGGTCGGCAGATTGAGGGCGAGTCAAGTATTTCTAAAGCTGGGGGTAATATTGACATAATTGGCTGTATTCCAGCAAATCCACCAGCCTTACCAGCAGCAATTAAAGCAATTAAGGAAGCTGATTATATTGTCATGGGTCCGGGCAGCCTTTATACCAGCGTTATCCCTAATTTATTAGTACCCGACATCGCCGATGCGATCGCCGAAACCCAAGCTCCCCGTATCTACGTTTGCAATATTATGACGCAACCTGGGGAAACTCAAGGATATTCGGTTGCTGACCACATCAAAGCTATTGATAAAGCCTGCGGTAGACCTTTATTTAATGCCGTACTCGTCCACGAAAAATCCCCCACAGCCCGCGCTGTCGCCCGTTATGCTCAAGGAAATTCACATCCGGTGTTTTTAGACCGGGAAGACGTAACCAATTTAGGACGGCGAATTGTTTTAGCGAATGTGATGCATGAAGACGAAGATGGCTGCGTGCGTCACGATTCGGAACTTTTGGCACGAGTCCTACTCAAATGGTACGGTGGAGCAAAATAGGAGTACCAATTGCCGAACATCGCACGGGGGGGGAATCCCCGCACGCGAGTTCTCTCCATCCCACAAAAATTGTATTAAATTGGTTTGTGCAAATTAAAAGATTGTCAGCTTAAGATTTTTATCAAATTTCAGGGGTTAAAACCCCGACCGCTTTCAATATACGCTTGTGCGCGAGTTGGGGTCAGAATCCCCATATATAAACACACGAATTCCTTCTTGCTTCTTGCTTCTTCAAGAGGCTAACCAATTCAAAATCGCATCACGATATTTAAGCAAATCTTTATATTGAAGCGACTCAGTACTCATAGACTTAATTGCAGAAACAAGGTGTTCTAGCATAGCGGACGAATCCTTTATTTCATTTACATCGCGCAAATAAGTACGAATCGTAAAAATGGCAGCATCGCATTCGGATAAACCCCAAATTACCTGACGTTCAATTCGTAGATACAACCGAGGATTATCAATATCAAATTTTCGACCCACCTGCATATTAGCTGGATGATGATTGAGACAAGTATCAGTACTTAAACCCCAAGCAAACCGTACCATCGGTTGACGAACAATCATCGTATTAACTATTGCGTTTGCACAACGGTTAATTTTCTCCATTCCTGCAACAGGTGCGTGAACAGTAGCAAAATCCCGACCAATTTTATCACCAGCAGACCAATGATTAGGGAAACACAGATGAATCGCACTCACCCAGTTATGAGTATTTGAACCGCGACAAATTACAGTAATATCTTCCTGTACCTGCAATGCTAAAGCGTCGAGTGTAGAAACGTAACCTGGAATCGGCTTTGTAGAAGCTTCTACTTGCTGCAACCTATAATTACCATCAAAAAAAAGCGTTTCTTGAGTCAGCTTGCAGTGTAAAGCCAAAAAACCATCTGACTGTTGAATCTGGAAATATTGCGGATGTTCGCAAACCAGACGTGCAACAATTAACCGACCAACAGCAGTTGCAACAGCATCCGAATAATTATAAGTTTGATAATACTTGTCCAAGCGTTCCGCACGCGCTACAACCTTAGATTCGCGGTAATCAGCAAAATTCGCATCAATTTGAAAAACCTGTTCATCAGCAACACCATTCCCAAAACACGAACCCAATCGCACCATCCCCGGTTTCACCTCATATTTTCCAGATGACAGCGGAAAATAACGAGCTACAGGTAATAAATAATTCCCCATACCCAACTAAAAAACCCTCCCAACCCTCTTCACTTCGCGTCCTTTGTGTCCTTTGTGGTTAATTTATTCCTCTTACACAGCGTTTCGCATCCGACCCAATCCATGCAAAACTAAATAAAAAACATACTACTAAGGATAAAAGGATTTATGGATGCCAGTTTAATTTTGTCAAACATCTTAAATCCTCCAGTTTTAGCATTCTTTTTAGGGATGCTAGCAGTCGCACTCAAATCGGACTTAGAAATTCCCCCACCCCTTCCCAAACTATTTTCTTTATACCTTTTATTTGCCATTGGTTTCAAAGGAGGAGTCGAACTCGTCAAAAGCGGAATTACCCAATCGGTAATCCTTACCCTCGTAGCTGCGATCGCAATGGCATGTATCGTGCCAATATACACCTTTTTTATTTTACGGATAAAATTAGATGTATATAATGCAGGTGCGATCGCAGCCACATATGGTTCGATTAGTGCTGTCACATTTATTACCGCTAGCTCGTTTCTGACTCAACTCGGTATCAGCTTTGATGGGTACATGGTGGCAGCGCTAGCATTGATGGAGTCTCCAGCAATTATTATCGGATTGATTTTAGTAAGTTTTTTCAATGTCAAAACAGAAGAAAATAGCTTTAATTGGTCTGAAGTTTTACGCGAAGCAACCTTAAATAGTTCCGTATACTTGCTAGTAGCCAGCTTATTGATGGGAGTCCTGACTGGGGAAAGCGGTTGGGAGAAATTAAAACCCTTCACCCAAGACATGTTTTATGGAGTCCTCACCTTCTTTTTACTCGATATGGGACTTGTGGCAGCCCAAAGAATCAAAGATTTGCAAAAAGCTGGGCTATTTCTGATTTCATTTGCCATAGTGATTCCAATCGTCAATGCAGCGGCTGGATTATTGATTGCGAAATTGATTGGTTTGCAGCAAGGAGACTCCCTACTATTTGCCGTATTGTGTGCGAGTGCTTCGTATATAGCAGTACCCGCAGCGATGCGAATGACAGTACCCGAAGCGAATCCGAGTCTTTATGTATCAACAGCTTTAGCGGTGACATTCCCTTTTAATATCATTGTGGGTATCCCACTATATTTATACGGAATTAATCTTTTTTGGAGATAAAAAAATAATATGTTGGAAGTTAAACGAATTGAAATAATTGCGGATTATGTTGAACTTGGGAAGATTTTACGAGGATTAGAAAAAGCTGGAATCGCTAATTGTACGGTGATACGTAACGTAGCGGGAACAAGTACAAAGGAAGACAGCAAACACAACTTAGCAATAACAATGCTCGATAACGTCTATATTATTGCCTTTTGTCCCCCCGAAAAAATTGCTGTAGCTGCCGAATCGATTCGCAGGATCTTAAATAAATACGGTGGTTCCTGTTTTATTTCCGATGCGGTCGAGTTGCAGACAACTAAGTGTGTCAGTTAAGCAGGGGGTGCGTAACCGATTGCACGCTGAAGACATTGCTCGAACCGTGCAATATATCCTCGAACAACCTAAAAAAGTTGGCGCGGATTTTAGTATTACCTAGCAATCAAGTTGGGGGGGGCTAACAACTGGTGTGTTAGCTCTTAGCGTAACGCACCAAAAACAAAAACTAACAATTAACGCGCATATTAGCTTTCCCCAGAACTCCAAAAACCTATATAAATGTGTTACTGTCCGACAGCTTTGCATTTTGGCAAATACATTAGCTGCCAACACTACATATCTTACGAACCAGCGACTCTACTTCGCTTGATTGGTACGTGCTTCAATATCTTCCAAAGTTTGCAATAAAATCCGCTTGGCCTCCAACTGCCAACCTAATTTTTGAATCCTAATTGCAACTGCTGTACCAGCAACCGCAGCTAATAAACCAATTGGTTGGTTGAGAGAAATTCCGAATAATAAACCCAAACCAGCAATTCCCCAAAATGGTAAAGCGACCGTTTGACGCTGTTCGAGGATAATTTTGTTAATTCCACCTAATGGGTATGAAGTCAATAAATCTGCTTTGACTTGACGCTGTTGTGCCATCGGTACAGACAAACCGATTTTTCGCCGCAGCTTTTCGATTTTCCGAGCATCGGTACTGTATTCGGTAAGTTCATCTTCCGCCATCCCGATCAGGCGTTCTAATTGTTCCATTGTGCGGTTTAAGTTAAGCGTATGTATCAAATATTTTCGCTTATTTTTAGCACATAGGAATGCGCGAGCATGGAGTTTTTGCACGCGCTCCGATGAAGACACAGCCAATGTAGCGCTTTAGCGCTACTACGAGCCTAATACGGAGATATTAGAAATATTTATATGAGTATTTGGGATTGTAAATTGTAATTGCTAGTCATCATTGCAGGTGGAAGTAATGAATATGTTCTGAAACTTCGATTTGTTCGCAATTGCGCGAGCAAAAATCTCTACCTGCTTTCCAGCCAATCCCAATACCTCGAAAAGCTTCTAGTATATATTGAGAGAGGTGAGAATTATCAAGATTGTGAGTAAATTTCAAACGCAGAATTCTTAAGAAACAGCGGCGGATAAGAATTTTGCTCAAACGGGCAATCAGGATCGGAAAAGGAATTTTTTTGAATCCATGCTTGATGGCAAAGTATGTGCTATTTTTAGCAAGACTGTACCAACAGGTGAGATGTTTTTGGTCTATGCGATTATGACTTTTACCTGGGTAATGTTCAACAGTAACGTCTGTATAGTGGATTTGATAGCCAGATTGAGTTAAACGCACGCACACATCTGTCTCTTCGAGAAAATATTCAAAAAATTCATCAAATCCGCCAATTTTTATGAGTGCTTCGCGTCGATAAGAAGCATTCGCACCCATTAACATGGGGAACCATCCTGCATCAATGCCATCGGATAATAAAGATTTACTATCTTTAATTACTTGTTGTTCGCCAATTAGAGTTGTACTACCGCGAGCATATTGAACTACATGCGAACCTTTGGTTTTATAGCAACCGCCAAGGCGGTTAGGGTATAGACTAGAAGTAGCCCCTTTTCCT
>CAXTCQ010000290.1:0-10696 GCA_964242965.1 uncultured Calothrix sp.
ACTCTTCACTCCTAACTCTTCACTCCTAACTCTTCACTCCTAACTCTTCACTCCTCTTTACCAACTCGACTTCACAACACCAGGTAAAAGTCCTTCATGTGCCCACTCGCGTAAAACGTTGCGAGACAAACCGAAGTCACGATAGAAACCTCTAGGACGACCGGTTAACCAGCAACGGTTGTGTTGGCGGGTTGGTGCGCTATTGCGAGGTAACTGCTGAATTCTTTGATGAATTTCAAATTTATCCGAAGGGTTGTCAGCGCTATGAAACTCGTCCATTAAAGCTTCACGCTTCGCAGCATACTTTGCCGCCAACTTAACGCGCTTTTTCTCGCGCTCAATCATGCTTTTCTTAGCCATTACAGTCCGTAAATAAAAAAATTAGACAGCATTCCCTATTCTATATCAGCAATGAGTAGGGAGTAGGGAGTAGGGAGTAGGAAGTAGGGAATAATAATTTTAATCCGTCGGGATAGGGGGGGACAAGGGGGACAAGAAATTGATTTTTCTCCCATCTCCCCCATCTTCCCCTACTCCCTACTCCCTACTCCCTACTCCCTACTCCCCTCATCCTAGAGGGACATAAATCATTCAACTTGCACGCATCGCAAGCTGGATTTCTTGCTTTACAAATTGCCCGACCGTGATAAACCAAGCGAATTGACCAATTCTCCCAGTCTGTTTGCGGTAACAATTTCATTAAATCGCGTTCGATACGCACGGGGTCTTCGTGTTCGGTCAAGCCTAAACGGCTGCTAATCCGCTGAACATGAGTATCAACTGTTACTCCAGCGTTAATGCCAAAGCCATGTGCTAACACTACATTTGCCGTTTTCCGCGCCACTCCCGGCAACTTCAACAAGTCATCCATCCGATTTGGAACCTGACCGCCAAAATCCCGAACAATCATCCGACAAGCAGCTTGGATGTTCTTTGACTTGTTGCGATAAAAGCCGGTTGAACGTACTAATTCTATAATTTCCTCTAGTTCGCCGTTTGCCATACTTGGCGCATCTGGAAACCGTGCAAATAATGCTGGTGTAACTTTATTCACACGCTCGTCAGTACATTGAGCGGAGAGAATTGTTGCTACCAGCAATTGCACGGGTGTCGAATAATTTAACGAACAAACAGCGTCAGGATAAAGTCGCTTCAAACGCACGAGAATTTCGAGTGCTTGTTGCTTTTTTGATGACATCAATGCGAGTATGCTCACTGAAAAAGCGTTTCTTTAACAATTAGAAAAATACCTAATCCTAAAAGTAGCACTAAACCTGTTTGCATTACACCTTCTTGAATGCGTGTCGATAAAGGTTTACCACGCAAACCTTCGATTAATAAAAATGCTAATTGTCCGCCATCTAAAGCAGGCAAAGGCAAGATGTTAATAACCGCTAAGTTGATGCTAATTAGTGCGGCAAAGAAGAACAAATTTCCAGCATCGTTTTGAGCGATACTAGCACCCATTTTGACGATTTTCACAGGTCCTGCGACTTGTCCAGCAGTTTCTGTGAAATTGGTAACTAGCTGCCCAAACCCTTGAAATGTCAACGTTACTATTCGCTGAAATTCATTCGCTGCAATACTAAAAGCTTGTCCGGGGTTTGCCACAGGGCGACGTTCGACTGAACCGTTGGGAGCGAGTCCCACACCAATCGTACCATCTTTGGGTTTAGCTTCTGGAGTTACTTGTACTGATAGCTTTTGGTCGCCGCGTAAAACTTCAAGCTGTACGGGTTTACCTGCACTATTTTTAATAGTGTTCCTAAAAGCATCAATATCTTGCAGCGATGTACCAAATTGCTGATTATTTGCCGAGAGAATAACATCACCCTTTTGAATTCCGGCATTTGTTGCTACTGTGCTAGTTCCAGGTGCCAGTTCTTGGATTAATACACCTGGTTGAGTCGCGTGAGGTATACCGACAAAGCTAATTTGACTTACTAACAGCAAGTAGGCAAATATTAAGTTTGCGATCACACCCGCGCTGATGACAATCGCCCGATCTAAAATTGGACGGTTACGCAGCAAATTTGGGTCATCGGCAGGAATATCGCTATCCGGGTCATCATCGGGAAAGCCAACAAAGCCACCCAAGGGAAAAGCGCGGACAGCATACTCGGTCGTGGGTCCTTGATACTTCCAAATAACCGGACCAAAACCGAGGGAAAAGCGATTAACGTGAATTCCTTGAGACCTTGCTGCAATAAAATGCCCCAGTTCGTGAACCAGGATGAGAACAGCCAAGACTGCGATCGCCGCTAAAAATGACATAGATTAATTTTTATGAACTTATGCATCAATTACTCCCTCTATTCTAAAGAAGATTAGGGAGTGGGGAATAGGGAGTAGGGTCCGAGGGTCCGAGGGGGAGATAAGGAAGAAAAATCAATTTCTTATCCCCCTTGTCTCTTTTGTGCCCTCTGTTCCCCTTGTCCCGACGGAATAAAATTATTATTCCCTATTCCCTACTCCCTACTCCCTACTCCCTAAAATTACAACACTTCCCGCCCTAAATACGGCTGTAATGCTTCGGGTATCCGCACTCTACCATCGGGTTGTTGATAATTTTCTAAAATCGCTGCCATTGTTCGTCCGACTGCCAAACCCGAACCATTTAGCGTGTGGACAAACTGGGTTCCTTTCTTGCCAGCTTCCTTGAAGCGAATATCACCACGACGTGCTTGGAAGTCAACAAAATTAGAACAACTAGAAATTTCGCGGTATTTACCCGAAGATGGCAACCAGACTTCTAAATCATAGGTTTTGGTCGAAGAAAATCCTAAATCACCCGTACATAAATCCATGACGCGGTACGGCAGTTTTAAAGCTTGTAAAATTGCTTCGGCATTACCGACTAATTTTTCCAGTTCCTCAAACGAAGTACTGGGATTCACAAATTTGACTAATTCCACCTTATTAAATTGATGCAAACGAATCAATCCCCGCATATCGCGTCCGTAGCTTCCAGCTTCGCGGCGAAAACAAGGTGTATAGGCGCAGTGATATATCGGTAACTCCTCGGAGAAGAGAATTTCACCTCGATACAGATTCGTTATCGGTACTTCTGCTGTCGGAATCAGCCATAAATCATCAGCAGTACATTTAAAGCTTTCTTCGGCAAACTTCGGCAATTGTCCGGTTGCCGTCATCGACTCGCTATTTACCAATATCGGCGGAATCACTTCGATATAGCCAGCGGCAATTTGAGTATTAAGCATAAATTGTATCAATGCTCTTTCCAGTGCCGCGCCTGCTCCAATTAAGGCTACAAAACGACTTTGAGCGACTTTTACCGCCCGTTCAACGTTCATAATACCTAACTTTTCCGCAATTTCCCAGTGCGGGATTATGCCAGTATTTTCAGGGATATACTCGTCACCCCATCGCCGTACTTCAACATTTTCCTCTTCGCTTTTGCCAACTGGTGTTACTTCGCTTGGCAAATTTGGCAGCGCGAGTATAAGTTGTTGAATTTGGTCTTTAATTTCTTTTTCTTGGGGTAATTCGCTAATTTGTGTCTTGATAGCTTTACCTTCTTCGCGTATAGCTAGAATTTCTTCGCCTTTAGGGTCAGAACCTGCTTTAATTTTCTGCGGAATCAAAGCCGCAATTTCATTACTGCGTGCTTGAAGTTTATTTTTTGTCGCTTCGAGTTCGCGTTGAATTCGATCCAACTCTAATATCGGTTGAATCTCGTATGAACCTGCACGTGAGCTTAATCGTTTTTGTACTAATTCTGGATTTTCCCGTATCAGCTTGATATCTAACACAAAATTTTCTCTATTTTTACAAGAATGTCAGGAGTCAGGAGTCGGGAGTGGAGGAAAAAAGGGGTAAAGGATAAAGGCTAAAGGATAACATAACAGTTCCTAACTCTTAACTCCTAACTCCTAACTTTTAACTCCTAACTTTTAACTCCTAACTCCTAACTTTTAACTCCTAACTCCTAACTCTTAACTCCTAACTCCTAACTCCTAACTCCTAACTCTTAACTATTTCGTAATCCGATTGAGCAGCCAAATTGATCCAATAAGTCCGGAAAAATGTGCCGAAACTGTATTGGTGTTAGCTTGCACTACAAAAATGTCTAGTGGCTGAATCACGCGACTGGGGTCAACCTGGGTTATTGTTCCAGGTATTACTTGAGATACTGTAAGCGATTTAGTTAACAAAATACCTACAATCGCTTGCGCTCCAATCAGTGTTAATAAAATTCCCACTAAATGTACTATTAAACCCAAGCGGACAACTTGGACGGTTTCAAGTTTACGCGGTCGGTTATTCGCATTTGCCGAGTCGAGTTGCCTACCAATTAAAACGTAACGAAAAGCAATAAAAATTCCTACCGCCAAAGCAACTAGTCCGCTAATGGCAAAGAATACACCAAGACCTGCCCCAGTATTATTACTCGCTGGAGTGTTTGGATTACCCGCTCTTGGACTAATGCTCGCAAACAGCAAAATTCCTCCAGAAATAACGCCTAGCACTAATTGCGACCAAAAGGCAATCCAACCTGTGAGGCGAAAAAGTTTTGCGATCGCTCGCAGTTGTGAATCGAATTTTTCTGTCATAGCTGAATCACCATTCAACGAACAGCGCTTTAATGAAGTTAACTATTCCTTACCACACTTATCGGATACCTTGAGATTTTTATAGCGCTCTCGTATTTGTGTACATGTGTAACCTGACTGTTGTCAATCCCCATCAGTGCTGATTTTTCCCACACCATCACGTTCGGTAATGATTGTAAAAAAAAGTGTTTATTAAGTTTTGCGAAAAAAGTCGCATTTTACCTTTAAAATTACCTAGATGGCATTTTATGCTTAAGCAGTCTTGAGCTACCTGGCATCACTCGACACCAAAGTAACGCTTAATCGTGTTATCAAACTGCTCCTCACCACACTAGATGCTCTTGTTAGACAAAGACGCTATCCAACTGCGTCTTCAAGACTGTTGCTCCAAATCCCGCGAATAGTCAGCGTGGGAACGATGTATAATATTTTCGCGCTTGGATTTCGCCTAAGTAGCGTTATATACTTACATTTTGGGTAGTAGCACTATATACTGACTAAAGAACTCGTAGACTCAACCATCGGAATATTTTAGCCATTCACTAACCATGAAACTTGGGGATATATATCAGTTTTTCGATAATCCTCCGCCAACCTATCTTTGTCAAGAACTAGCAGTCTGTTACATCTTGTCCGTTTTGCTACAGAAAGAGTCTTACGGTACTGAGTTAATCCAGGAACTGGAAACACAATACCCGACCTATCGACTTTCGGATACTGTACTTTATAGTGCAATTAAGTTTCTCGAAGACGAAAGGGCAATCACCGGGTATTGGAAGAAACTCGAAGGGCGCGGACGTCCTCGGCGGATGTACCAAGTTTCTCCCGAATGGCAACAACAAGCACAAGATTTAGACCGTTTATGGCAAGAGTACATCAAGCGGAGGACAAATTAACTAATAATTAAGAATGAACAAATCTCCTCCAGTAAAAAAGTGATTACTTGTATATGGATACTCCTATCCTGCCATCCACGTTGCTGCTAACTCTGTTGTTGTCAGTCGGGCTAGTGTTCTTTATCCGTGCCTCGACTAAAGACCGCATAGAAATAGCGCAACTGGTTTCAATGCAAGACGAAACCGCTCTCTTACCTCGATTGAAGGAATACTTTCAATCGCGGTCTTACCGAGTGGCAGCGGTAGACCCCGAACAAAACCAAGTCACCTTTGAAGGGTTTGTTCGACCCAGTTGGTTTTTGGCAGTGTTTCTAACACTGCTGGCTGCTGCTGGAACCGTAAGCCTTGCTTTGGTTCTATCGCAGCTTTTTCCCAACTCGAGAAATATTTCTCTAGCTTTAGTACTGCTATCGCCGATCGGTGGAATATTTTACTGGAAAAAAGCTGGAAGACTTGAAAAGGTTTCGCTCAAGGTAAATAAATCCAAGAGTGAAGCACACTTTTCAAGTCAAATAACTGTAGTTGCCCATCGTGACGAGATCCTAACGTTACAGCAGGCACTACAGTTAAAACGTGATGAATGACTGAAGATGATTTTACAAATATCCTGAAGCCACAAATGTCGGCTGAACCAAAAAAAAGGGTATCGGGACAGGGGCAAAAGGGAGGAGGAAACGATTAAAGAATGCCATATTTATCCACGGCTTTAGTCGTGGATAACAGTCATGCTTGTTAAAACTAGCTTTTTGCCATTCAAGCAGGACTGCTTTAAAGCTTGTGACAGGGGTCGCTTGCCCTCACTCCCTAAAACGCCCTAACTTTATCAATCAACTCTAACAAACTTGAAGCTTGGAATTGAGTCGATTTTAAATTATTTAACTTTCCCAACTGGCAAAGGAGTAAAACTTATTCAAAAAATTAATTTTTGAATCGGGGTTGCCCTTTTACCAGTTATTGACCTTCAAGCGGACTCAAGTTACGGAGTTTTTAGGCAAATGTTTTTTATTTGGTTCAATACCATAACATTCACAATGATGCTTTATTCACTCCCGGAAAGCACATCTATACACCCCTTTAGTTAGATTTCTCTAACAGCGGACATAATTTGAGATGAGGTCAGGACTGATTTATTCACAAATCGTGTTTTGCCCAATCGCCATTCGCAACGCTATTCTCTATCTCGAGCAGTTTAAAAGCTGCTCTAGCTCGGTATTTATGGTTTGTAAACACATCAAGCTCGTATCTCTAATTTTATTGCGACCTTTCTTAAGCCTTTAAAAACTCCTTTGATAATTTATCGACCAGCCAATGCCAACATTTCCTGCCCGTTAGAAGGCTCTAATGTTCTGAGGCTGGGAAATAAGAAATGATTCTCCTCTACGTATTGAGCGCCGAACAATCCCTTTTCAGCCCAAAAATATCGGTCTGTCGTATGCTCGTTACGCTTTACTAGCAACAGTGCTGGGGGTGCAATATTTGCAGTTTGGATAAATTTTCTGGCTGCCGTTACAGGTTTATCCTCGCCACTCTCAATGCTGTACTGAGGCACATGTTCTAGAATTCGTCGCCCTTCCTGGCGACGACGACTCTTGCGCTTACGTCTTCTAGCCAAGTTAAATTCCTCCTCTTTCAAGCAATAGATTGTAGTTATAGCTACAAAATCCGTCGTCATTATAAAAGTTCTAGTTCAAAAAATCAACCGTTTTTAAATAATTGATACAAGACAAAATAATACCTTTCAAGGTAGATAAATTTCAAGTATAAAAGATATAATGCTTGGGAACAAAGCATTAATTACGAAAGTTTAGTAAACATTTGTTAAAGTAGGATCGTAATTTGTTTTTGTTATCTAGCTTGTTATTGGTAATTTGAAGTCAGAACAGAGAATGTTTATGTCTGCCAGTTCGGAGTTTATTGCTCTGGCAAGGGAGCAAATGGCGCTGTTAGCTCAAGGGCTGGGAGCTAGTTTGAGCATTTTATATTTGACGCAAGAATTAGTGGAAGCGCAAGCGGGAGAGACAAAACTGATTCCGGTTGTAGTTTATCCTGAAACTCCACTCTTACGGCAAGGAGACGAAAATGCTCTCAATGATTTGTCAAAGATTGACTCAGTAACGGTCGCAAGTCGAATCCGCGCTGATAATAATGCTCTAAAGTTACCAGGTGGAAACTCCCTGTTTGCGGGGGAGATGCTAGTACCCGATAATCAGCAGCGCAGTATAGCATCAGGGGAAAATCGGACAGTATTATCGAGTCAATTTATTAAGGATTTGTCACCGAATTTATCCAATATCCAAGATGAATTTTTGTTAGACCGCAATCAAATGGTTTTACCTCTGATTCACGAAGGTATGATGATGGGGGTATTGGTGACAACTCGTTGGGAACAAGCGTGGAGCGAAAAAGAAAGAAGCGAAATCGAACGAGTTGCTCAAACTTTAGCTCTAGCCTATATTTTGGATCGAAAGCGAGCGTGGATGCATTCTCAGTTACACTCCTCTCAAATTTTGCAAGAGAAGCAGCAGGATTTGTTAGATAACTTATTACATCAATTTCGCAACCCGTTAACTGCCCTACGAACCTTTGGGAAGTTGTTGATGAAGCGGTTGGGTGCGGGAGATGTAAACCGCGAGGTCGCAGCATCAATTGTGCGCGAAAGCGATCGCTTAGAAGAATTGTTGCAAAAATTTGATGAAGTTATTGACTTGACAACTGATGATTTATCCCCATTACTACCACCATCGCCGTCCGTAATAGTCGCACCAGTACAAAAACCACCGAAACAGGTATTATTGCTACCCGGTTCCGATGAAACAGAAACCGACTGTTACATAGCCGACATATTATTGCCGCTACTCGAATCAGCCAAAGCGATCGCGCAGGAACGCAAGCTAAAATTAATTATCGAAGTGAGTACAACAGAAGTACAAGTTCGCGCCAATACAAAAGCATTACGCGAAGTTTTGAGCAATATTATTGATAATGCCTTGAAATATACTCCCGCAGGAGGAAAAATTTTAGTTCAGGCAGGGCAGAAAAAGCTTAAAGAAAAAGTAAGTTTACAAGGCGTTGCAATTAGCGATACGGGTCCCGGTATCCCCGTGCAAGATTTAGAACATATTGGTGAAAGACATTACCGAGGCGTACAAGCCCAAACTACAATTCCCGGCACGGGATTGGGGTTAGCAATTGCCAAGCAATTAATCGAACAAATGCAGGGCGAAATTGAAGTTTTCAGCCCTGCTTTAAAATCAATGATTCAATTACCAAATCAAGGAAGTACATTTATTATTTGGTTGCCAGAAGTGGAAAAAGAAAAGTTAGGAGTTAGGAGTTAGGAGTTATTCCTAACTCCTAACTCCTAACTTAATTATCTGAGTGAAATTTGCAAGTTTTGACCGATGGTCATTTGCAAGTCGGTATCTGGATTGATAACGATGAGGTCAACACTCTTCTTACCGAAGAAAGCACCAATCAAGCCACCAATTGCCGCACCACTGAGAACTTCCTCAGTTGCGATCGCTCTATCCCCAGTCACTGCTGATACAGCAGCGGCTGCACTTGCACCGAGGACTGTATTCTTGATTGCAGAACCTAAGCGATCGCCTTTTTGGACGGTTTGGGTTTTAGTGATAACTTCAGAGGTAGCGTTAATTGCGTACTCTTTACCGTTAACAACTAGTTTCTGAGCAACGAATTGCGAACCTTTTTTGTCTTTAACGGGTTTGATTTGACCGACAACTTCGCTACCTGCGGGAATCACTACAGTACCGCGCTCTGTGACGACGTTTTGTGACACGACCAAGGTCAAAGGAGCGGTTTCATCTTTGGTGACAAGGATTTTATCGGCTCTGTCGTATTTAACTGGGATAGCGGTTCCTTGGGGAATTACTACGGCAACTGGAGGTTGCTCTATAGGAGTGCTATTAAGTGCGACGATATAAGGCGAGTTAATTGCTGAAACTTGATTGGTGCTGACTAATGCTTGATAGATAAATGCTGCAACTTGAGCGCGGGTTGCGGTTGCTTCGGGGTTGAGGAACTTGACGTTAGGATAGTTGACGACGATTTGATTCTCTGTTGCAGCGGCAATCGGAGAACGAGCATAAGAAGCAATATTTGACGAATCGTTAAAGTTTTGCAGTGTCGATTCGACATTGCTATTAGCAGAGTATTCTAAACCGTTAGCTAAGGAAACTAATACTTGCTGGCGAGGAATCGATTGTTCGGGCTTAAAGGTATTGCCGGGATATCCAGACAAGAAACCAGTTGTATATGCTTGTTGAATGGCGCTTGCAGCCCAATAGTTGCTGCGGACATCACTAAAGCTGGTTCCTTGACGGATTGAGTTTTTTTGGAAAGCTTTATTAAGCATTGCCGCGAATTGAGCGCGGGTTACTGCTTGTTCGGGACGGAATGAGCCATCTGTAAATCCAGCAATGACTCCGCGTTGTGCGAGTGATTGAATGAATGGTGCTGCCCAATAGTTTGATTGAACATCAGAAAACGAAGTTGCTGATTGGGCGAATGATGGTGCGGGTGCAACCATTGGTGCAAGCGTACCTGCGGTCATTCCCATTGCCATGAATGCAGCCAATCCAGATGTGTAACGTTTTTTAGCAACCATTGTTTTAATTCTCCCCAATACTTCTTTGTTTTCTGTTAATTTATTTGACTGTTTTTAGGAATAGTCAGTTCCTGTTTTGACGAGGCTTATAAATGCTTTTTTTGATTCATTTTTTCAAAAAACTACTATTAAAAAATACGCATTTATAAAGCCATTCCAAATCCATTTATCATATAAAAGCATTAAAAATTAGACCATTTTAGCAATACAACGAATAGTTGCATTGTTGAAAATAAATGGTTATTTCATAAGGATTTGGTATGATTCTCAAGTTCTTTTATGCGCTTGTGCCAGTTTCCATCCTAATTAAAATTAAACTATTAGTTTGGATTAGCAACAGCAATAAGATAAAAGTCTTTTTCTGAGCCTGATGTATTGATTGACGGGGTATAAAAAAAATAGTTGCAGCTTTTAGGAAATTTTTTTACTACGATTGGCTAATGAATAATATCAGGTTTGCTTCATTACTGGCAGCGAATTTCATGTTTAGGAAGTACAGCAGCGTGCAAACATAGATAGTCGTAGGGGGCCCGGAATGGCGTGCCCCCAAACTATAAAAAGTTAATAAAAAAATATGTATAAAAAAAAATTAAGGTAGT
>CAXTCQ010000291.1:0-10674 GCA_964242965.1 uncultured Calothrix sp.
TACACAGTAGAAATTAGTACTTGTTACTAGTTTTTACCGGGTTAAATGATATCCGCTCATTCTATCCTGATTGTGATTGGCGTATAAGCCAGCTTGATGCTGTCGAGTCCGTCTGTACTACAGCAGACATGAAGGTGTGGGTTGCAATCGACTCTGATTCAACCGTGGGCTTTGTAGCCGTGAAACTCCACTCAGAGAGTAGTATGGGAGAAATCTACATGATTGCCGTTGATCCAGATTATCAACGTTAAGGCATCGGAGCCACTCTCACAAAGTTTGCTCTTGATTGGATGAAAGCTGCTGGCATGTCGGTTGCTATGGTCGAGACCGGAGGCGACCCCGGTCATGCACCAGCACGTTGTACCTATGAAAAGCTAGGTTTCAGGTTGTTACCAATTGCCAGGTACTTTAAGAAGCTGTAAAAGGCATGTTCGTCAGGATGTTTGTAAGGACTGTCAAATGAGAACAAATTGTTCTCGAATTTCAAATTTATCCAATTCAGATATTCAATCAAGTACAAGTCATCTACTCCACAATTAAAGCTGTAAATATTTTGTTTTCGCGGAGTTAGCAACTTCAATTGCACATCCCCAGGATAGCGTTACACCAGAACCACCATGTCCATAGTTATGAATTATTGAAGAATTTGGTTCAACTTCCAAACGTATATTTTCTTTACGACTAGGACGCAATCCTACTCGTACAGGTTCGACATTATCAATACTCGCATCTTTAAGAATTGGTAGAAAGTCTATACACCGTTCTAACATATCCCGTACAGGTTGATAATTGTCAAGCCCAATATCAGTAGCCCACCGATTTGATTCAACTAATCCACCTAATACAAGCATATTATCTCCTCTAGGAATGATGTAAATCATATCCTGCTCGGATGTGGAATCATCAAATGACATGCAATAAGATTTTAGTACAGGAGGTATTATTTTACCATCGTTATGAACTCGCACTAATGCTCCACGCAAAGCATACATTGTGTCATCCGAAGCAAGTTCTATTGAACCCAAACCACTACAATTGACAATAACATCTGCACTAAATTCTGCTTTTAGAGACTTTTCTTGCTCCAGTAAATTTCCCGATATCTTGCGATTTTCGATATTTATTCCTAAATTAAGAGCGCGTTTGAGGAGCCAGTCCATATACGCATCAGTGTCAACCATTGGTGCTAGAAAACTATATGCATCTTTAAGTTCCTGATTAGAATTGATGTTATTGTCTTGAATTAAGTTTGAACTCCGCTCAAATCCTTGTACTTTAGTACAGAATTCAAGCATTTTACTATATTCTCTAGGGATATCTTCAATTGGACGCTTGAAAAAAAATACTACTGGGCGCATCCGCACTCCGGTTTCCGATTCCGATGCGAGCGTTGCAAATATATTATATGAAGTAATACACCATTCTTTTGAACGGGCAATTGATACCTCATTACGATGATGTCCGCAAACTGCTGGTGGATATTCCCACAATGCCCCAGCAACGACAGAAGTTATATTTGGCGCAAACTTTTCGGCTACGACGGTAACTTTAAAACCTTGTTTTTGCAAACACAAAGCAGATGTTAATCCACTAACTCCAGCACCAATTACTAAAGCTTGGGGATGCTTTTCAAAAAAGTTATTCATATACAATGCTCCGCTTTAAAATTATAGAAAATGCTGCTACGTGGGCGAACTTTACCATATCCCACGTAGTCATAACGGTTTAGAATTATCCTTTTGTCAGATGGAAGAAAGTTTAATAAGAGACAAATTCAACTTTTGATATCGCTGGTTCCCTTGACGATATAGCGAAAAAGTATAAGATACCTGATTTAATCAACGTTATTAACACAAGTTACGCTTTGAATAAAATTGTATTAGAATAGGACTTACGTAAAAAAATTTTGTCATGCAGAATGAAACTAAGTGTAGTGTTCGCGCCCTCGTCCCAAGGGGACACGCAAAGAGCGATCGCATTCTTGCTTTCTTAGCATTTTCGAGATTCTACCCTAAGCCGAGGACTTGAATGGGGATTAATATAATTAAAGTAATACGGACAAGGTATTAGTTAATTTGATTTAATATAGCTGGTAGATAAACTAAAACTTGTTCGATTGTTGAGATTAGACACCTTTTTTGAACAAATTAGGGAAGTATTAAGACTAAATACTTCACAGATAAGTTCGACATAGCGAGAATAAGCTTGGATGTAGAGAGGACTTATTTCCGATTTCTGATTTCCCCAAAAGCTACGTAGTATTGGATTAGATTCTTGGCGGCTTCGCTAAAAAAGTCCGAATTTAGTCAGTAAAAACTGGGTAATTGATTCTAGTTTATAATTGTTTGACCACTCAGTAAGCAGTCCGTAGGAATATTTTTAGATTAAGAAAATTAAATTGTAGGGTGCGTTACGCTTTCACTCGAGACTGTCGATGGTGCGTTAGCGTAGCGTAACGCACCCTACGTGGATTTTGCATTTATTTAAATACATTGAATTTTTTTTGCCGACTTACTGATTAAAAATTGCTCGACCGCAAACTTTTGTGGCACTCACCGAAATAATTTCGGCATTGAGTGCCCAATAATATCTATTTATTTACAAAAAAACACAGTTATTTTATTCAACAACTCCTGATGCTGTGCTTTCGGCTGCGTTTGATGTGGTCGGTAACTCCAAACAGTAGCCAGCACCGTATACAGTCTTAATATAACGGGGATGACGGGGGTCTGGTTCGAGCTTTGTTCGTAAATGTCGGATATGAACGCGAATCGTTTCAATATCATCGTCGGGGTCGTAACCCCAAACTTCGCGGAGGATTTCGCTGGGGGAAACGGTTTGACCGTGACGTTGCAATAAGCAATGGAGTAATTCAAACTCAAGGTGGGTTAATTTCACCGTTTCGCTAAACCAAATCGCCTCAAAGCGTTCGGGAACAAGCGTTAAAGACCCATAGTTGAGAATTTCGCTGTGTTTGGCAGCTTGGGGGATACGGTCGGTGCGGCGCAAAAGTGCCCGCACTCGCGCTAACATTTCTTCGACTTCAAAAGGCTTGGTGAGATAATCATCCGCACCAGCGTTGAAACCTTCGACTTTATCTTGGGTTTGACTTAAAGCTGTTAACATCAAAACCGGAATTTCAGCGGTTCGGTCGTCCCGACGCAAGCGCTGACAAACGGTAAATCCATCGACTCTCGGCAACATCAGGTCGAGCATAATTAAGTCGGGCTGAAGCTGAAGTGCTAATGCCTGACCTTTAATGCCGTCTTCGGCTTGACTTACATCATAGCCAGCCATTTCCAAGTTGACGGCAACGAGTTCGGAAATTGCTGGGTCGTCATCTATGACAAGGATTCTTGGCATTATGTAATGTTATTACTACTTGTTAACGATAAATAAAAATCTTTGAGAGATGCAAAGATTGCTTTACTGATTATAAAAAGATTTTTAAATCTAACATAAAGATTAAGATGAAATAATTGTAAATCTAATGTGGAAAATAGACTAATTTCTATAGATGATGTGTTATCCCCCATACAAACCACCGCAATTTTTACAAAATGGCCTAGCCATGACTTGGTTCGCAGCAAGTTGGGCAGGTCCTAATTGGAAAAATACAGTTATTGATGCCGAACCACCCTATCAGTCAAAAATTTTTACAGGTGGGCAAGAAGTTCCACTGTTTGGTTTATATGCGATTCCCAAAAATCCTCGCGGCACGATTGTCGCTACCTATGGTATTACAGGGGATTTGGATGACCAATGGCTGTTGCGGATTTTCGGCAGGAAAGCATATGCTTTGGGGTACGCGGTGGTATTGTTTGATTGGCGGGCACATGGTAAATCAATAGAGTTGTCGCCGACATTAACATCGGACGGATTGTATGAAGGCGAAGACTTTGTGCGGATTGCGGCTGCGGTTGCTGCATTAGGTTGTCCTGGAAAATTCTGGTTTGCGGGGTTTTCGCTAGGGGGGCAATTAGCATTGTGGGCAGCCAAAACGGCTGTAGAACTAGTGCAAACCGATAGTAGTTTCGGACTTAGTGATGAGGATATTGGTGGTGTTGCGGTAATTTGTCCGAGTTTAGACTCGATCCGATCGCTCACCTACCTAATCAAACATCCTACGGGCAAATATATCGAACGTGGGATTGCATTGCGGCTCAAAAATCTGGCATGGAAAATCCACAATGCTCATCCAGGTACGATTGACCCGAAAGCGATCGCACGAGTAAATAGTATTTGGGGATTCGACTATGAATTAGTGATTGGATGTTTAGGTTTTCCGACGGTGGAAGCATATTATGCAGCTAGCAGCCCTTTGTATTTTTTACCTCATCTGACTAAGCCAACTTTGATTATTTATGCAGCCAACGACCCATTTTTCGACCCAAGGATAATACCAGAATTGCAAGCTATCTGCGTAAAAAATTCCGCAATCGATTTAATGTTGACTCCGGGTGGGGGTCATGTCGTTTACTGGAACAGCGAACGAGGTCAAGAAGAAGCCCACGACCCCGATAGGTGGTGGGCTTGGAATCGAGTTTTAGATTGGATAGGGAGTAGGGAGTAGGAGAAGATTGGGAAGATAGGGAGGTGGGAGAAGAAGGGGAAGATATTTTAACTCCTAACTCCTAACTCCTAACTCCTAACTCCTAACTCCCTCACTTCGGATTTTCTTGCGAAAAGTGCATATGAATAGTTTTCGCTTTCTCTCCGTCGCTGGCAACTGCGGTCATTACATAGTCGATCAATTCTTCGGTGAAAGGAATCCGCAAATGGAAAGTGCCGTCGGGTTTGATTTTGACAGCATAACCGCCAACTGTTACTGTTGAACCTGGTTCGGTTGCACCATGAACGATAAGTTCGGCATCGGCTTCAAACCAAAATTCCTGGTGCGGACGACTGAAGATGCGGGCAACATGCGATCGCGTAATAGGTAACCAACGGTCGTCGATACTCGAATAGCCAATTTCTGCCATATAATCGCGATCGCTGATGGGAATTGCGACGAAGCGGTTTTTAATAGTTTCCTCGCATTCATACTGCTGTACGAGTTGAGGCGCTTGATAGCTTAAGTCCATGTCGGTGACATCGTACAATCGCAATATTAACTGGGTTCCACCTTCTTGGCGTTTGCTTTCTCTGTCTGTATCTGTAATATTCCAAGTCGCATACGCCCATTTAGGTGTACGCGGGTTTAAACTAATTGTGCTTGCAGCATTATTTACAATTGAACTTGGGCTGTCATTTGTAGTTACTATCACAGGAGTTTCTACATTAGTTGTTTGTATTACATTAACATCAGTGTTATCACTGCGCTCGGAGCTAGGCAACTGTAAAGCAGCCGTAATTCCACCAGCTATAGCAGTATCGCCTGCAATGGTAGCAGCGTCGATTCCAGTTTCAGATATAGTATCAGGTGTCGCTAAATACAGCGGTGTATCTACATCGTTTTCAGTTTCCATTACAACTTCGGCTTCGGCTGCATCTGCAACTTCGTCGAATGCAGTTTCTGAAATATTGGGTAATTCTATATCTAAATCAGTTACTACTTCGCTGTCGGAATATTGCTGCACGTCGAGCAACTGTTCGGTTCTACTAACATCGGCTGATGCAATTTCTATAACCTGGCTGGGAATTTCTTCTGTTGGAACTTCTGCTGTTGAGATGGACGCAGGTAAATCGATTTCGGTTGATTCGGTATTAGCTTCATTGCCATCCGGTGTCCACCAATTACGAGAAGCAATTCCACCTGCTAATACAGGGTCTTCAATCGTACCAAGATTGTCAAGTTTTGTTTCAGATGGCAACGCATCTTTAATTGCAGGTGCTTCTAAATTCGCTACGGGTTCGGTTGCTTCAATTAATTCCGTAGTTGGAACGTTAGGATTAATTGTTTCAGTTACAGCTTGGTCTTGAATAGGCGTAGTATCGTTAGATATCTTATCTTTACGATTCGATATAGTTTCATCGGTGACTTCGTTACCTCGATTTTGGTTAGAAAACCGCGACCATAATCCAGCCCCAACTGCGGTTGCACCACCTGTCAAAGTAACATTATTCAACCAGTTTGAAGCTTGATACTCATCTTCTGGGGTCTCTTCCCATACATCGGGTAACGGTTCTGGGAAAGATTTTACCTCCACAGCAGGAACTTCGTCAATTTGGGGTGTATCTATTGCCGAAATTTCTGTAACTTCGGGCACATTTACCGCAGCAGGTGTTAAATCGTCGAACGGAATATCGGGCACATCGGGTGCATTTACCGCAGCAGATGTAAACTCGACTTCCGGCACATTCGGCACTTCAGATAGATTTCCCGCAGCAGGTGTAAACTCTATTTCCGGTATATCGGATGCTTCCTCACTACTAATAATAGTTACACGCCTTGGTTCGTTATCGTTATCGCGGTTAGCGAATCTTGACCAAAGTCCCGCTCCTGCGCTATCTGCCAAGCTGGGTTTGTCAAACCAATTCGAGTCACCTTGAGGCTGTTGAGTATCTTGCGGTACATCTGGCAATTGGGCAGATGCGACTTCAGGCGCTTCTGATAAGGGATTAGCGGACGGTACATTAACCGTAGGGTTTAACTGAGTTTCATAATTCGATTCGTCGTCGTTGTCGCGGTTAGCGAATCTTGACCAAAGTCCCACTCCTGCTGCACCACCTGCCAAGCTAGCTTTGTCAAACCAATTCGAGTCACCTTGAGGCTGTCGAGTATCTTGCAATACATCGGGCAATTGTGTCGGCGGTACTTCAGGCGCTTCTGGTGAGGAATAATTAGCGGACGGAACCTCAACAGCAGGGTTAAACTGGGTTTGATTATTTGATTCGCTATCATTGGTACTTGACCAAAGTCCCGCTCCTGCACCACCAGAAGCAGTCATGTTATCAAGCCAATTAGAGCTATTTTCAGATGTAGTATTGGCATTGGGCAGTTCGACATCAATGACGGGTTCTTCAATCGCATTCGATTCGTCATTAACGTCAACTTGCGAGACGCTATGTAATTCCGAGTACGAAGGCATAACCACTGCGAGCGGTTCTTCTAAATCTGCCGATTCTACACCACTGTTGGTTAATTCTGCCTCTAGAGGGATGTTTTGATTTGATATATTGCCGCCATCCCGTGTTAAGCGCGACCAAAGTCCAGCCCCAACTACTGCACCACTTGCTAATGTCGCGGTGTTTAAATTGTTTGATGAATCGAGGAAAGCGCGATCGCTTGGTGGACTAATACTGACTTCAGGTATGTCAGCAATCGGCATGGATGCCGCACTCGGAGACGCTTCTAGAACTTCTTGATTGTTTCTACGTCCTAGCAACCACCACAAAGCAGCACCACCAAGGGCAACAAGAGGTAATAATAACCACCAGGGAAATGTATTTCTAGTTTCGGTTGTGGCGACATCGCCGTTAGGTAAAAATGCTTGGTTGCTTTGATTATTCGTAGTTGACTGGTTTGCCGTACCGCTGACAGCAGATGTATTTGTTGCTGCATCGGTTCTTCCAGGTGTCGTAGTTGCTGACACTGTTGGGGAAGTGGTAGCAGTTTGAGTAGTTCCCGCATTCGCTGGGGTTGCAGTTACGGCAGTATTTGCGGTTGCCGATGTTTCCGATAGATTTTGCGCGATCGCAACTGCTTCGGCATTTCTTGCTGCTTCTACAGCTTTAGTTCCCGGATCGGATGCAGAGAAACCGAGAAATCCAGCTACACCTGGATTGGGATTCTTTTTGTAAGCGTAAACTAAAGGTTGGGAGAAGGGATACTTCGAGTCATTGGGCAAAGTTTCGTGCAACTTTAACACCCGCAATCCCGGTATCTTCGATACCTGGTTGGCTAGAGCATAGCCAATCCCATCTGTACCGAGTTGCTTGGCTAGTTCGGTGCTACTATCTTCACTTAATTGAGTAGCTGCCGAACCTGTGGCGAAGTTACCTTTAAATACGGGATAGTTACGAAATGCCTCACGAGTATCGCTTGAAGCTGGACGATCGATAAATCGAATTTTTCCTTTCGTACCACTAATTTGCGACCAATCAGTTATCTCTCCCCGAAAAATCTTTGCAAACTGCCGATCTGTTAGGTTGCCTTTAAAAGGATTATTTTCACCAACAACAATTGCGATTTTTTCACGACGCAAGCGATATTGTTCCAACCCTTTGGCTTCTTCTTCAGATGTCAAACCGCGTCCCATCGCTGCTAAATCGACTTTCCCATCCAACAAAGCAGAAATAGCTGCATCTGTACCGTTTGTTGCGACTTCAACTTTAGTGCCAGAAAACTGCTGCTCGAAGCTTTGCTTGAGGTTATCATTGATTCGAGCCATGCTACTCGAACCATCAATCTTGACTGTTGTCCCGCTCGGAATGTTTGATGGTAGAGGAAATTGCTCTTTTGCAGTTTGAGCAACTGCTATCGACACGAAAAAAGTTACTGCCACAGGGGTAGAAGCAAGTGCCAGTAACGTAGCTAGACTAAGTATTGAGTAATATTTCTTTTCTTTTTGCCACATATGCCGCTTATCAAGATAGAGGTTACAGAAAGCAGGCGAGTCATAATCGTCGTATAGGTGTTGGAGGAGACGCGCTAATTATACATTGTTATTATGTTTCTCTTAAAGTTACGGTAGATACTTATGACAAGCTATACTTCGTTCTTACTTTACCTTGTTTTAAAGTAATGTAAATAGCCTGTTTATTTTTTTAAGCTTATTTATAATCTTGCTTGTTATCAGGCTTTCAAGCATTTTTACTGAAGTTTTTTTATTGTTGGGATATTTTTTCGGCGATGATTGTCGATATCGAGCCTGATATTTTGATAAATATTGGCAATTATTAAATACCTGCACCGTTAGAGTCTACACGCGCAAAACTAGAATTGTTTGACGTACAATTTGGATTCAATGGTTTGAGAATCATACCATCTTGTGACGATGCCCTTCTTTGAGTTCATTAAAGTTTGTAATCTAGATAATGGGCTAAAATTATTAAAAAATATTAAGGCTTTATTTCAATGAGTTGGTTTTTTTATGCTCTGGGAATTATCCTCGCAATAATAGTAGGCACGGGCTTATATTTAATCACTGCTCGCCGTTATCAATCATCTAACACTGTCGCCAATTCCTATGACCAATGGACTGAAGATGGTATTTTGGAGTTTTACTGGGGCGAACATATCCACTTAGGTCATTATGGTTTGCCACCACAACGAAAGGATTTTCTAACTGCGAAATCTGACTTTGTACATGAAATGGTGCGTTGGGGAGGTTTAGATAAATTACCCCCTGGTACTACCGTTTTAGATGTTGGCTGTGGAATTGGGGGTAGCAGTCGCATTTTGGCTGATGATTACAGGTTTGCGGTAACAGGTATTACTATCAGTCCCCAACAAGTTCAACGCGCCCAGCAGTTGACTCCTGACGGACTTGATGTGCAGTTTCAGGTGGATGATGCGATGGCACTTTCTTTCGCAGATGCTAGTTTTGATGTAGTTTGGTCAATTGAAGCGGGGCCTCACATGCCAGATAAAGCGGTTTTTGCTTTTGAGTTGATGCGGGTGCTAAAGCCTGGTGGTGTAATGGTTGTGGCTGACTGGAATCAGAGGGATAACCGCCAAATTCCTCTCAATTTTTGGGAGAAACCTGTCATGCAGCAACTACTCGATCAGTGGTCGCATCCGGCTTTTTCCAGTATTGAAGGTTTTTCCGAGCTTTTAGCAGCGACGGGATTAGTCGAGGGGGACGTGATAACCGCAGACTGGACGGAACCGACACTTCCTTCTTGGTTGGATTCTATCTGGCAAGGTGTGGCTCGACCTGAAGGATTGGTGCGTTTTGGTCTATCAGGTTTTATTAAATCTCTGCGAGAAGTACCGACCCTGCTATTAATGCGGCTAGCATTTGGTACAGGTCTTTGCCGCTTCGGAATGTTCCGCGCTCTACGGGGTAATTCGGTAGCGCGATCGACCGAGCAGGTAGTTCCCCTTGAAACCACTCAAGCCACTCAAGTTTGATAAGGCAATAGACTCCTAACTCGCTGGCGCGATCGCGTTTTTCAGCTTTTGATTGTTTAAGGGTCAAAAATGCAAGCACATCTGAGTGTGAAGTTGAATATGGGTTGTTTGTTGTCTCGGATACTTATCAGGTATGACTTTCAGCCGCTTTTAGTGAGGTAGAGGTGCTTGCAAAACTCTATAAGCTTTACTTTATATGAGTTTTAGCGATCGCATTTGTGTCCTTTTTGCTTATGTTGAGGTGCTGTATTGGCTTTTTTACGCAGGTGCTTGTAAGATTATTCAAGAGGCTTTACAGTATAAGGCTTTCAAAAGCCGCTGTGCTATACCTTAGATTGCCGTTAGGCGTTGAGCACAGGTTAAGTTGTAATGGGACTTTTAATGCAGTCGAGGTGCTATACCTTAGATTGCCGTTAGGCGTTGAGCACCTACTTCATGTTCTATTTGGTATTATCCTTTAATTGGTGCTATACCTTAGATTGCCGTTAGGCGTTGAGCACGGGACACTTGCTGGATTATTCGCGCAGGCAGCGACGTGCTATACCTTAGATTGCCGTTAGGCGTTGAGCACAGGTTAAGTTGTATCAAAAAAAATAAGATTTTTAGAACTAATACTATACCTTAGATTTAATTTAGTCTAACAGCACAAACAATAA
>CAXTCQ010000292.1:0-10659 GCA_964242965.1 uncultured Calothrix sp.
AGAAGAAGGGGGTAGTGGGGGAAGTAAGGGATGCGAAAGTCATTTATAATTTTTTAACCTTTACCCTTTACTCTTTACCCTTTTCCTTGCCTTATAATGTTTCCCAGCTTTTTACCTGCCACTACCAGACAATTAACAGAGAGCGCTTCGATTGCGATCGCGCAACAAATTCAACTTGCCCAAATTATCACTCCCCTGAGTAATCAACCAATTTCTACTGCTTACGTTCATCAAGGAAGCGGTGGTACTCCATTGCTATTAATTCATGGATTCGATAGTTCCGTGCTGGAATTTCGCCGAATTTTACCACTTCTTGCGGCAGAAAATGAAACTTGGACGGTGGATTTATTGGGGTTTGGATTTACCGACAGACTCGCAGGGGTTAAATTTAGTCAAAACGCGATTAAAACCCACTTTTATGAATTCTGGAAAACCCTAATTAACAAACCTGTAATTTTAGTTGGTGCTTCGATGGGTGGTGCAGCAGCGTTGGATTTTTCCCTCACTTACCCGTATGCTGTCGAAAAACTCATATTAATTGATAGTGCGGGTTTGATAAGTAGTTCACCATTGGTGAAATTCATGTTCCCACCGTTAGATTATTTTGCAGCCCAGTTTTTACGCAGTCCAAAAATTCGTCAAAGTATTTCCCGCGCTGCCTACAAAAACAAAGAATTAGCTTCAATTGATGCCCAACTTTGTGCCGCATTGCATCTGGAAATGCCTAACTGGAATACAGCCTTAATTACTTTTACTAAAAGCGGTGGTTATAGCGCACTTCGATTCAAACAATTATCGCAAATTCAACAGCCAACACTAATTTTATGGGGTGATTCTGACAAAATTTTAGGTATAAAAGATGCCCAAAGATTTAAACGAGGCATTCCCAACAGTAAACTAATTTGGATTCAAGATTCCGGTCACGTACCGCATTTAGAACAGCCGCAAATCGTAGCCCAACACATTTTAGAATTTAGGTAAAAAAGTTTGTTGGGGCGGGGAAACCCCGCCCTTAATTCTATTTCATCAAAGCAAGATCCCCAAGAAAGCCAATATAAAGCTGTAGCCAAAGCTGTTAGGACAAGGAACGCGATTCCCGAAGGGATCGCGAAGCGAATCGCCCTGTGGTCGATTACAGTTAATCAGTGTCCTAAGCTGCCTATCCGTTGCGATAATTCATTGAAACAAATCAAGGGGTAAATGCCCGTATAATTCGTTAATTCCATTCTGATTATACGACTGGCAGGAAACTAATACGCCACGATGATGTCCCTCGTATGAATCGAGATAACACAAACCATTTTTGCCATTCAACTTAATGTAAACAGGACCTTCAATCACAGGCAAATCGCTCGGTGGCTCGTATCCTAACCCTAGCGAATAAGTTTTCATTGCTGTCAACCCTTCTTCAGCAGTATCAGCGCAAATACCTAATATTTGGTAGTCGGAAAGACTCGTCATCGCCAACAAAGCTTTACGAATTAGACCTTTTTCCGAACTTTTGATTGCAGGAGCAATATCAAGACAGTTGAATTTATTGAGAATCTTTTTTGCGTCTTGGATTGTTAGATTGCTTTGATGTTGGCTGTTCATAAATCTGCTTGTTATTTCCTTGCTGTGTTGGTTGGGTAATCAGAAATTGCGAACCTTCAGATTGAGAAAAAAGCTTAATTCTGCGTATTGCCCAAGTTAAAAATAAATGGGACGCTGCTATTTGAATCGTTAGGCATCATCAAAACATTTGGCATCTGGGCACCCCCACTCTTCCAAGCTTCGATTGCTTCTTTTTGCAGCACTAACTGTCCTCCTTCGGCTTTCAACGTCTCTGCTAAAAGTTTTTGTGCCTCAGCTCTGCCTTTAGCGCGGTTAATATCAGCTTGAGCTTCTTGTTCGGCTTCTCGCGCTATATATACGGCTCGTTGCGCTCGCTGTTCGGCAATTTGTTTTTCCTCAACGGCTCTGGCAAATTCTGGAGAAAAGGCTAAGTCTACAACACTTGTATCTAACACAATTATTCCATACTTATCAAGTCGTTGGCTCAATGCATTATCAAAATCTTCTTTCAGTTCGCTACGTTTAGTGATTGCTTCTTCAACAGTTCGTCTAGCTGCGGCAATTTTAAATGATTCTTGGGTTTGCGGAGCGATTATTTTGGCGACAATATTTTCAAGCGTACCTTGCTTTCTTCGCACCCCTACTACCTGCACTGGATCGAGACGAAAATTGATGGCAAACCGTGCAGATAAATTTTGCAAGTCTTTTGTCGAGCTTTCGGCTGGGACTTCAAACTTTTGCACCGTCAAATCGTATACATCTATTACTGAAACAAATGGTGGTTTAAGGTGAATCCCCTCTAGTAATGCACCATCTCTAGCTTTGCCCAATATACTAATTACTCCTGCTTGCCCCGGATTAATTATGATAAAGGAATTGAGGCTAAGAACTACAAGTATTGCTACCATAATCCCAGCTACTGCGCTTTGCCAACTGCCTAATTGCAGATTTTTCAACTCCCCTCTCCTAATTAGCTTATTGTTCAGTTCTATCTATGCTCCATAGTGGCACGTCTCGACCGCCTGCGCGAGCATGTCAACAAACATGGTACAATGGCAATCCGCGCAAATACTAATAGCTGTAAATAGCTGTGGCTACAGTATCAAAATTTCGGGCATCTCGAAGGCGTAATGATTCGGTTCATCCTCTCCAACGCCTTTTCAACTACGGACATCAGTATCGCAAACAAATTTGGCAAGCCGCTATTTGTTCATTTTTAAATAAGGTTTTTGATCTTGCTCCACCTATATTAATTGGTACTGCGGTGGATGTAGTGGTCAAGCAGCAGGATTCAGTTTTAGCACGTTGGGGAATTAAGGATATTTTCGGACAATTTTTAATTCTGGCATTGTTGACTGTCATAGTTTGGGTACTTGAGTCGGTGTTTGAGTATGCATACAAGCGACTGTGGCGGAATTTATCGCAAAAAATTCAGCATAATCTACGTCTTGATGCTTATAACCATCTCCAAGAATTAGAACTCGCGTACTTTGAAGAACGCAGTACGGGAGGTTTGATGTCGATTTTGAGCGACGATATCAACCAACTCGAACGATTTTTGGATGGAGGAGTCAATGATATTATCCAAGTGACAGCAACTGTTGTAATTGTCGGAAGTGCTTTCTTGATTTTAGCACCTAATATTGCCTGGATGGTGATGTTACCCATGCCATTTATTCTATGGGGTTCATTGGTTTTTCAAAGGCTATTGCTTAAGCCTTACGCCAATGTTAGGGAAAAAGTCGGTTTTCTTAATTCTCGCTTATCGAATAATCTCAGCGGCATTACCACAATTAAAAGCTTCACAGCCGAAGATTACGAAAGTGCCCGCGTCGAAGCAGATAGTAATGCCTATAAACAAAGTAACGCCGAAGCAATTAAACTTTCAGCCGCGTTTATTCCCTTAATCAGAATGCTAATTTTAGCAGGCTTTACAGCATTGCTGATATACGGAGGAATGGCGGCTGTCAATGGTAAAATGTCGGTGGGCACTTATAGTGTTTTAGTATTTATGAGTCAACTATTACTATGGCCCCTTACCCGTTTAGGCGATACTTTTGATTTATATCAACGAGCAATGGCTTCGACAAATCGGGCTATGGATTTATTGGACACGCCAATTACAATTCATACCGGAGATTTACGTTTAGCTGTCGAAGCAGTTCGGGGGAAAGTCGAGTTTAAAAATGTGACTTTTGCCTATCAAGATAGATTGCCTGTGGTGAAAAATCTTTCTCTACAAGTACCCGCTGGTAAAACCATAGCGATTGTAGGTTCGACAGGTTCGGGAAAAAGCACTTTAGTCAAACTTTTACTGCGATTTTATGAAATACGTTCGGGAACAATAACCCTCGATGATATTAATATTCAAAACTTGAATTTCCGCGATTTGCGTCGCTGTATTGGGTTAGTCAGCCAAGATGTATTTTTGTTTCATGGAACCGTCGCCGAAAATATTGCCTACGGTACATTCGATGCAACGGATAAAGAGATTAAAGTGGCGGCAAAAGTCGCAGAAGCGCACGACTTTATTATGCGCCTACCCCAAGGATATCAAACAATCGTTGGCGAACGCGGACAAAAGCTATCAGGTGGACAAAGACAAAGGATTGCGATCGCACGGGCAATTGTCAAAAATCCGCCGATTTTAATCCTTGATGAAGCAACATCCGCAGTCGATAACGAAACCGAAGCCGCTATCCAACGCTCGTTAGAACGGATTACAGCGAACAGGACGACCATTGCGATCG
This sequence comes from uncultured Calothrix sp., assembly GCA_964242965.1. Taxonomy (GTDB): domain Bacteria; phylum Cyanobacteriota; class Cyanobacteriia; order Cyanobacteriales; family Nostocaceae; genus JANNFJ01. The sequence continues at coordinate 4,305 of CAXTCQ010000292.1, forward strand.
CGCATCGTCTCTCAACCATCCGCAATGCCGACTGCATTTATGTCATGGAACACGGACAATTTGTTGAATCAGGAACTCACGAACAACTATTAGAAAATCAAAGCGTTTACGCAAGTCTTTGGCGCGTTCAAAGCGGTTTAAGATAGTTAGGAAGGAAATGTAGAGACGCGAAATTTCGCGTCTCTAGAGGAGTTAGAAGTTATGAGTTGAAAGTTAATAATTTCCTCTTCCCCCAGTCCCCCCACCTTGCCCTAGTTTTTTATGTTTACCAATCCTCAACCAGAAACTGCCGATAATAAATGGCGACGCGAATTAGATAAGTTTGTCAAAACTCATCACCAAGAATTAGCAGCCCTATCTTGGGGATTGTGGTTACAAAACGGTACTAACCAAGGTACTATCGGCATTAACTTAGAACCAACACCACACTTTGTTTACTGTCCCCAAACTGTAATTGAAAGCTTCAACGATAGAATTGAAAACCGACTTCAAGAACTTTTAGGACTCATCAAACATTACAAACCCGAAGTTGAAGTTTTAATGATTGCTATCGGAAAAGACCAACTTAAATTAATTTATTTTGAACCCGAAACAGCACCACTTGTTTGCTTTGAACAACTTGGTAAAGATGTAGATACATTATTAGATGATTTAGAACAGCAACTAAGTACAGTTTTAAAAAGTTAATCCGAAATTAATCGATGTACCGTAGTACCGTAGGGTGCGTTACGCTTACGCTAACGCACCATCTTAGTTTTACGGTACGTTACGAAAGCCGTAACACGCCCTACATTTATTTTTATACAAGCTTCTGAATAACCGTCTCTACACGCGGTAAATTTGTAGCGAATATTTCTTCAGCGAGTTTTTGCTTATTCGCCAAATCAGCTAAATCGGAAATACAATATAACTCAATACGCTTGGTGTTAAGGATAATTGTAGGTTGGGTGGAGCGAAGCGTAACCCAACGCAAGATGTTGGGTTCCACTTCGTTACACCCAACCTACGCAATTGATTTTTGAGCTTAACACCAAGCGTATTGCAATATAACTGCTCAATCTGCACTACCACTTTCTCTGGAAAATCCCGATAAAAATATTTAAGATTTTTAAAATCATATCTATATGGACGATATATCATCATGACGATTTAAAAAATGCAGAAGGAGGAATACGAAAAAATTCTGCTAGCTGTTGAATTTGAGTAACTGTCAAATCGCGTTGACCATTCAATACTTCAGACATAGACTCAGCTTGAAAAATTGAAATAAGGTCTTTTTGCTCTAAACCAAATTCGAGCATTAATGTTTTAAGTAGTTCTACACCATGAATATCGGGTATATTGATATATTTTTCTTCATACTCAAAAACTAAAGTACCTAAAACATTCATGTAATCACGCTCATCTAATGTTAGTTCACCTTTATCTATCAATGAGTCGATGACTTTTTGCGTAGCAATCAATTCTTCTTCAGAAGTAATTGGACGAGGAGGAAAAGATTTCAGCAGTTCAATATAAGCGTTAATGTTAGGTATACCAAGGGTCATTTTTCCAGTCCTCTTTATCGTATTCTGCATGTGTAAGAACGTGACGGATGAAAACTTTTTGGTAGTTATAATCTACCAAAACAATAAGTCTAAAGTTATTACCACCAATATTAAAAACTGTAAAATTACCAACTTGGTCTGCGGAAGGAAAAGCTTGGCGTAATTCAACAAAATTTTGCCATTGGGATAAAGATGCTAGTTTATACCATAAGCGTAGACTGGCTTCTGAATTAGAGTGTTTTTCCCAAAATTCAACAAGTCGGGAACGGGTAATGATATGCATAAAGGTCTATGGCAATATGCATTTGTATGCACCTCAGTAACTCAAATTTCAACATTTTAGCTAATTGCATAAATAACAAGTACTTTAATTGGTGGGCATTGCCCACCCAACTTAAACTACAACTGGGATATTTACTTCTTTTACAATTGGCTTTGCGACCATTTTCACACCTGCTGGTGTCGCAACAGTTAAACCGCGACGGGCTGGTTTTAGCGGACGTTTATCAACTAGCGAAAGCTGCATTTTTGAAGTAATTGTTGCCAAGACAACCTTCATTTCATACATAGCAAATGCCAAACCGATGCAGCGACGATTACCACCACCAAAGGGGAAGTATTCGTATGGCGAAAATTGTCTTTCTAAAAAGCGTTCGGGTTTGAACTGCTTTGATTGAGGATAGGTTTCTTCACGGTGATGGGCAATATAAATACTTGGAACAATAGTAGTGCCAACAGGCAAATTATAACCCATAATTTGAATCGGCTTTTTAACAGTTCTAGGAAAACTCACCATAGCAATTGGATAAATTCGCAGCGTTTCTTGACATACTGCTGTCAAATAAGGCAGCTTTGCAGCATCTGTTGGTTGCCAATTATTACCAAGATGATTAAGTTCGCTTAACAGCTTTTCGCCTACTTCTGGTAAATAGTCAAGCCAGTAAAAAGACCATGTTAAAGCCGATGCAGTCGTTTCGTGTCCTGCTACTAATAGCGTCATTAATTCGTCGCGTAATTCGACATCAGACATCGGCTGTCCGTCGTCGTAACGTGCAGCCATCATCAAACTTAAAATATCTTGTCGATTTTGATTATTCTCTAAACGTCTTTCGGCAATCAAAGCATAAATTAATTCGTCAACTTTGGCAATTTTACGAGTTACACGACTCCAAAGACTCCATCCACCAAAATCTTTTTGTAAAAACCGGAAAAATAAGGAACTGGACATCAAAGGAGAATTGATAAAATCCATTAACGAACTGATTAATCGTTGCAGTTCTTCTAATCGCTGTCCTTCATCCATACCAAACACGACGCGAAGAATAACACGCAGCGAAATTTCTTGCATTGACGAACGAATATTAAAAGGTTTTCCAACCTGCCATTCATTCATTACTTGCTCAGTAATTTCACGGATAATATTACCGTAAGCACGCATTCTATCCCCGTGAAACGGAGGTGCAAGTAATTGCCGTTGAGAGGAGTGGCGATCGCCATCTAAAATAATCAAGGAATTATCCCCAAGTAGGAATCTCAAAATACGATTTCCCCGACCAGCTTCAAAATAACTCGAATCAGCCGTGAATACCTGTTCTAACGCTTTGGGATGGGAAAAATAAATTAGATTATTGCCGCTTTTATTAAACAGCGTAAACGTGTCACCATAAGCTTTCATATAGTCTTCTACGTACTTGATGGGACGGAAAACCAACTTTAGTAACCGTACAAATGATGCTGTTTTCGGTCCGTTAGGTAAGTTAGCTACTGTCATATATATACGCTTCCTTTTTCGCCTTATAAATACTATTGTGACAATTTCTAAGAGGGGAAGGAAGACAGGGGAGACAGGGGAGAAATATTGACGAATTTTCACCCTTGTCCCCCTTGTCTCCCTTATCTCCCTTATCCCCCTTGTCTCCCTTGTCCCTACTCCCTATTCCCCACTCCCTCATTTGTCCCCATAACGCGGTATATTTATGTAAGTCAGCGACGTGGAATAGCAGTGCCGAAAATCATCGCAATTCTCAATGGCAAAGGGGGAGTTGGTAAAACAACTACCGCAGTGAATCTGGCAGCAACTTATGCAGAACAACAAAAAGTGCTGCTTGTTGATGCCGATATTCAAGGTTCAGCGAGTTGGTGGGTTGGACGCAGCCAAAAAGGTATGGGTTTTGACCTATCGCAAGATACAGATCCTAAACTTTTAGGTCATTTGCGCTCTGTAAAAGGTTACGATTTAGTAGTAGTAGATACGCCTCCAGCCTTACAATCTGAAGCCTTAGCAGCAGTTGTTGCGATCGCAGATTATCTGGTTTTGCCAACGCCTCCAGCACCAATGGACTTGACTGTACTAATTGAGACAGTCAAGACAGCAGTGACTCCAAAGGGAATTCCCCATAGAGTACTGCTTACAAAAGTTGATACACGGAGTTTAGGTGAAGCACTAGAAGCACAAAATACTCTCATGCAACTAGGAATTCCGGCTTGTAATGCCTTTATCCGTATTTATAAAGCTCACGAACGAGCAGCACTCGAAGGTGTGTCGGTGACGCAATGGCGAGGAAAAAATGGACGCGAGGCGGAATCTGACTATCGCCGCGTTGCGGAAGAAATTCAACGTGATTGGAAAAAATAATGGTTAAGAAACGTCTCGCTGATTTAGTACAAGAAGAAGTGACAAAATCAACACCAACATCAGGTGAGGTAATTGACGTAGCTGCGACTGATGTAACCGCTGCATCAATGGCAACTTCGACTGATAGCAAAGAAAGTAGTGTGGCATTGCCAGCAGAATCTACGGCGGAAGATACAGAAAATACAGAGGAAAAAACTAACGCCAAGCGGACTCCCACCAAAGCAGATTTAGAAGCGACAATTCAAGAATTAAACGAATTATTAGCCCAAACTCGTCAAAACGAAGCAAATTTACAAAAAGAAATTAACAAGTTACAATCTGCACTCAGCGAACATCAAACGAAAGCCGAACGCTCATCTAAAGAAGTTCAAGATGCAAAAAAAGCTGCCGTACAACTAGCAGAATCGAACTCGCAACTTAGTGACGAAATTATCGGCTTAAAAAGCGCTTTAGCACAGTTTGAACAAGAAAAAGAGGAATTACAAGAAAAAGAGAAAGAAAAAGAGAAACAAAAACAAGCTTTAGCGAAACCACCCAAAGAAAGTTTTAAACCAGTACCCGATTACCGAAAGTCACATCATGCGCTAACGCATCGTCCATTAGACAGAGAACGTCCGACAGTAATCGAAGAATCTACAGAGACTTCATCCCCAATGTGGTTGCTCGACTAAGCAATAAGCGTGTGCGAATTTAAATCTCGATAATCCTAAAGGATAAGCGCCTTGCTGATTCTACAAAGCAAAATGCTCAAGTCAAGGTAAGCCTGCTCTGGTGGGAACAAAGTGATGCTGCAAGCGATGTTTGTAAATAATTGTTAAGAGATTTACCCTTTAACGACAATTTAGTAATACCCACCTCATCGTAAAGCGCTGACAACAGTTGGCGCTTATCCGTTGGTAACAATGAGCGCAATTTTTTTATTTGGCGTAAAATGCCATAATCATCAAAGACATCAGCTATAGCGTTTCTCATGTACAATTTCTTACCAATCGCTTACTTTGAGAATAAATTCATACCTTTTACCGATGCAAAAATTTCTATAGCTACTCACGCGCTACATTATGGAACGGGTGCTTTAGGTGGTTTACGCGGTATTCCCGACCCTAACAACCCCTCACAAATTTTACTATTTAGACTCGATAGACATTGCCAAAGATTGAGTACTAGTGCAAGGTTTTTGCACTACGATTTACCTGCCCAAAAGATTCAAGAAACAATTATTGAGTTTGTTAAAAAAAATCAACCATCAAGTTCGTTTTATATTCGTCCGTTTGTTTACACAGCAGATTTGGGAATTGCCCCACGCTTGCATAATATAGATAAAGATTTTTTTGTTTATGGAATTGAATTAGGTGAATATTCTTCCCCCGATGGTGTGACTTGTCGATTTAGTTCGTGGTATCGACAAAGCGATGTGAGTTTCCCATTGCGAGGTAAGATAAGTGGTGGTTATATTACTTCTTCGCTAGCAAAAACTGAAGCTGCCGAATCTGGCTTTGATGAATCAATATTGATGAATTCGCAGGGAAAAGTGAGCGAAGCTTCAGGAATGAACATTTTTATTGTTAGGAATGGGCAGATATTTACTCCTGGATTTGAACAAGATATTTTAGAAGGGATTACACGCGATAGCGTGATAACACTTGCGCGAGATTTGGGTATTCAAGTTACCGAAAGACCGATTGACAAATCAGAATTAATAATTGCGGATGAAGTCTTTTTGTGCGGAACTGCGGCTAAAGTTGTTCCTGTGAACCGAATTGAGAATTATGAGTTATCGCAACATCGACCAATTACTCAAAAGTTACAAGAAAAGTTTGTAGCAATTACCGAAAACCGCGAATCTAAATATCAAGATTGGGTATTTCCGATTTCAATTGTTTAGTTAGTAGGCAGTAGGCAGTAGTCACATTCGTTCCTTGTCTGGAACTCCTAACTTCTAAGAGGGTGTTTATAAATAAAATCTGTCATTCTGAGGAACGAAGAATCTAAGGTTTGGAGCGTAGTCAAGAGATGCATCCGATACGCTGTCGCTCCATTGGGCACGACAAATTAAGGCTTTTGCCGAATTTATAAACACCCTCTAAGGGAGCATCCCCTGAAGGCAGATTTTTAGTAGTGCGAGCATCATGGTGGGGTTTTTTTTTTAACGAGCAAGCTGCTCGGACTACCC
>CAXTCQ010000293.1:0-10614 GCA_964242965.1 uncultured Calothrix sp.
TGACATATCTGGTCATAGGTGTAAAGTTGATTACTGCTTTAATCTACCATTTCTGACCAGATAATTCCGGCAATTTACAGAAATTAATACTTAATTGGGGTTCTAGTACTTACGGTTTCATAGCGATCGCTGTAAAAAGTAAACAGAACCCAACCCAACTGGCATGACCTTCGCTTTCAGCATCGCGGAGATTTGGTGGTTTCCAGCGATTTTTGGTGTCAAGTTCGATTTTCTTTAAATTAGTCATTCGCAATTATTCATTAAGTAATTATTAATTGCATCACAAATTCCTCCGGATTTGCAGAAGGAATATTAATAATTATATTGAAGATTTTACAGATACAGATACAGTCTATTCTCCCTCAGTTAAATTCTGATTTGGTTGTTTGCTGCCAACTAACACCTGCAAGATATTGACGATAAATGTAAATAGTACCGAGACAAATAATACAAGCATCAACCCTGTTAGGGCTGCGAATGGCGAGAAAATGAACATGAGTAAAAGAGCAAATATTAAAAGCGATATTACAGTTTTATTCATAATTAATCTCGTAAAAACAAATTTAGCCATAGTATTTCAATCTAAACAAATACACCTTTGTTCGCGCCACTTCCTCAAGGAAGAATTATTTTGAGTGCATCCTAAAGCCGATCTCGACTTCTCTCAGGATGCAGACGCACGTAGGGGCACGCCACATCCAAGTGCCGTGCCCCTACAATATCGTGGGATAGCGAGAAATCATTATGTGACGGGTTTCACAGAAGTCCTTCGTTTAAATTCTGACAAATAATTCCTAAAAAAATGTGTTAATTATTACCTAAAAAATATTGTAATTTAACTTCAATTTCAGTATCTGCACCTGCAACCAGTACGGCTGAATCGCCAAACTTTGGCGGACCTGTCAAGATTCTGGGGTTTCGAGAAAAACCAAATCCCTCTGTGGGAATACCTAAAGCATTACTATTAAGGGCTTTATCGTTGTTGATATCATGAATTAGAGCTACAGCATAGCTTCCGGCTTTTAAATTGCTAAAGGTAACTACGGGTCGATTGCCAGTCAGCTTTATACACTGTGTTGCAACTGCGCGATCGCTTGAGAAAGGAAAACCGCGACTACTCGAAAAAACACTCAGACATACTTGTCCTTTTTGATTTTTCAATCCATTAACGGCAACGGTGAAATTTCCGTTACCGATGGCAAGAGCGTTAGTTGCTTGAGCCATGCTAGCGATTGCACCAACAACTAAAGCTCCAATTTTTAGATACTTCATTATTTCTGTTCCCATTAAATAATATAAAAACTACTTATAGTCATGCAGCACGTAAAAGCCATAACAACACAACTCCAGTAATGTAAAAAAAGACATCTTTTATTACAATTCAGTTCCCAGTAAATACGGGAGAAAAAATTACCTACCTATCAGTCGCGGTTTGTTAAAATCAAATTGGATGACGATGCCTAATACAAGCACGTTGTCTGTAAGCATATTACAATATTTAACAATTAACTACTAAACGTTAGGTAGGTTAGAGCAGCTTTTCGTGGCAGTCAGCGAGCGCGTTTTTGAACGTCATCGAATTGGATTACAGCAAGCAATTGTTCATACAGCAGTCGAATTGCCACGTTCCCCTTGGGAACTGTTATTGCGATCGCAACTTCATGCAGCAGCGAACTGGTTTACATCGCGTTGCTCCGATCCATTTTTTGAGCATGGTACGTAGAGAAACCGAGTTTATTATTAATCAGATGGTTGATGTATTGTTAGATGGACTCAAACCTCATTGACTCTTACAAATATCTTCGGGTGTAGTAAATATCGTAAAATTCAAGTTAGACAAAGTTTTTTATTTAATGAATGCCGATTATCTGCAACCAAGCCAAAACTAGGAGAGAATTTGATGAACTGGATTAAAGTACTTACCCAAGATGAACTGAAACCGGATGCGCGAAAAGTAGTCAAAGTCGAACAACGCGCTATTTTGTTGCTTAACCACAACAATCAAATTTATGCAGTCGAGAATTCTTGCCCGCATTTAAAGTTACCACTGGCAAAAGGTAAAATCACTGAGGATGGAGCAATTGTTTGTCCCTTTCACCGCAGTGCATTTGATTTAACCACTGGTAATCCAACAGAATGGATTACTTTTCCTCCCGGTATCGGTAAGTTAATGGGGATGATTTCCAAAGAAAAAACGCTGTCAGTTTTCCCTACCCGTATCGATGAAGGTCATATTTGGGTAGCAATTTAATATCGATTTCACAAAAATTATAATACACGTAAGGGCGGGGTCTCCCCACCCTACAACATTTTCACCCTTTGAGTGAAAATATTCTAGCGTGGCTGGGAATACTAAGTGCAACCGTATCGAGAATGAAGGTAGTATGATTAGCACTCAAATAAGTATTTCCGGATATCAAGTTAGCGAAGTCCTTTACAAATTGCGATATCTCTATGTGACACCTTAGATATTCTCTACCGTCACCGAATTATTCATAAAGATATTAAACCTGCGAATATTTTAATTAACCCTGAAACAAAACAAGTTAAATTAATTGACTTTAGTATTGCTTCCTTACTACCACGAGAAAGCCAATCCCTGACAAATGCTCATGTTTTGGAAGGAACATTATCCTACGTGTCACCCGAACAAACAGGAAGAATGAATCGGGTAATTGACTACCGAACTGATTATTATTCTCTAGGTGTAACTTTTTACGAATTACTGACCGGGCAATTACCGTTTCAATCAACCGACCCAATGGAGTTAGTACATTCTCACATTGCCAAACCAAGGATTACCATTCGCACTTCACTCAAAGATGACCGCAACGTGCTAATTAGTATCGCCGATAACGGTATTGGTATAAGTGAATACTTATTAAATAAAGTTTTTGACCCATTTTTTACTACAAAGCCAGTTGGTAGCGGTACGGGTTTAGGATTTATCAATTAGCTATTCGATTGTGGTCGAAAAGCATAGGGGTAATTTAAGCTGTATTTCTGTACCGGGAGAAAAAACAGAATTTTTAATTGAGTTACCCCTCAACTAATCATTAGACATCTCCGAGTCCGTTTCATTAATTTTCAAGGATGCAGAGACACGAAATCAAATTCGCGTCTTTTACTTTGAATTAACTACCATGTTTGGAGCATCTGAAGATTTTGTTAAGGAAGAGGGGGGACAATACGGTTCGGTTCAAGGGGAAAGGGCATAAAAATAAGACTTACAACCCGACAATATTCTTCCATTTTTTGCTTATCCGAACCGTATTGATTTATCAGTTAAAATTCATTAGTACATAATTACTAAAATACTGTGTCCAATGCGCTATTAATTACTTTTGCGGACTGAAAGCATTTATATTTACTTTTTGTTGATAAATCTTTGCTGTGAAAGCGAACGAAACAACTTCTACTGGCTTGCAGTCTATAAAGTATAACCAGATAAACCCTGAATTTAATCGTAAGGAAAGTAATCAATGTATCATCTGCGCTCGTGGATGCTATCCCCTGTAACTTTAATCGCTAGCTTTTGTGGACTAATGTTGACAAATCCATCAGCAGCTAAAATTACAACCAATTTTGTCAATGAGTTAGCGACAGCAACCTCTCAAACGAGTATCGTACAGAACAAAGCAAATCCAACCTTGGTTGCACAAGCGAGTTTCCTTTCACCGTTGGAAGCGCAAGTAATTTCGGAAATGAGTAAGGTAAGGACAAATCCTAAATCTTACATCCCCATTATGGAAAGCTACCGAAAACGTTTCCAGGGAAAGCGCGTCAAAATGGGTAACAATGTCTTTTTAGTCACTCAAGAAGGAACTCGACCAGTTGATGAAGCGATCGCATACCTCAAGTCACAGCGTCCGGTGGGTGCGTTAACTGCATCGAAGGGAATGTCAAAAGGTGCAAAGGATCACGTCAAAGACCAAGGACCCAAAGGTACAACGGGTCATAATGGTAGTGATGGTAGCAGTCCCTTTACCCGTATTGACCGTTATGGAAGATGGCAAACTACCGCAGGGGAAAATATTAGCTACGGTCCCGCAACGGCGCAAGATATTGTTATGCAATTAATTATCGACGATGGCGTACCCGATCGAGGTCATCGCACAAATATCTTTAATCCTAAATTTAAAGTTGCCGGAGTTGCTTTCGGAAATCACACTAAATATAGGAAGATATGCGTAATTAACTATGCAGGTGGTTTTAAAGATAAATAAGATACAATCATGCTGCAAGTTGTTAAGTTGCATATTTAAATGACATATCAGGACGGGTGACGATACCCGTCCTATTCCCAGGTTATGAAAAAAATCTTAATGCGTCGAATCTTACCTTGGGCATTTCCCATAAACTTACTCGTCACATCGTGCCAACAATTAGTCGTGCAACCAACATCCGCACCTGCAAACAATAGCGATTTAAATAGTTTTGCTAATAAAAGCATTTTGTCGCGTTTAGAACAACAAGTAATTGTGGAAATGAACAAAGCGCGAACGAATCCAACTGCTTATATTGCCGTCTTGGAAAACTACAAACAGCGCTTTGAAGGTAAGCGGGTCAAATCCCCGCATCATTATTTACAAACTCAAGAAGGCGTGAAACCAGTTGATGAAGCGATTCGATACCTCAAGCAAGTCTCTCCTGCACCTGCTTTAGAAGTATCAAAAGGGTTATCGCTAGCTGCAAAAGACCACGTAAAAGACCAAGGTAAAACAGGTCTTCTCGGTCACTCAGGTAGCGACGGAAGCACCCCATTTATTCGTATGGAACGTTATGGAAACTGGTTGGTTACGGCTGGAGAAAATATTAGCTATGGTTCGCACGCGGCACAAGATATTGTTATGCAGTTAATTGTCGATGATGGCGTGCCCGACCGAGGTCATCGAACAAATATGTTTAATCCGAGTTTTAAAGTTGCCGGAGTTGGGTTTGGCATTCACTCCACATATCGGCAAATGTGCGTTATTGATTATGCTGCTGGTTATATCGATAAAATTGCTTGAATGCTTGAAAAGTTGCTTTTAAGTTAGATACCTGACAATTTATGCGGATACTGCTAGCATTAGGGCAAACAAACCGATAAAAGTTGTCGATAGTAAAACTCAACCAGTTCGATCGATTTCGGTAAATGTTTTTGATTATGGAGAAGCTGTTTAAGTATTGATAAAATATTAATAATGGATAATTATGCTATTAAGTATGAACAACAAATCTATTTTGAACGAGTCTGAAACCGATTAGACGCGGTTGGATGCAATGTCTGATAAGGATATCGAACGCTCAGATTGTCCAGAGGTTACGCCTGAGATATTTGCGCTTTGCGTTTTCGTAAAACATTAGTACTAAGATAAAATTAAATTACCCACCTCTACCGCCTGTGGTTATGCTTAACACCTCTTCATAGCAGCCGACTTCAGCCACTTCTCCTACCTATATTCCGATAGCGCTATTTTATTGTGACGAAGGAGTTGGCTTGCAGCGTCCCTACCTTAATATACGATTCTTTTGATATCTACAGAGGGATTGAGTTATAAAGCTATTACACATTCCCTAAAATTCATGGTATCTTCTACTGCAACTCTGCTAATCTCCTGTCCCGACCAACGAGGATTAGTAGCAAAATTTGCGAATTTTATCTACGCCAACGGTGGTAATATTGTCCACGCCGACCAACACACCGATTCTGCTGCCGGGTTGTTTTTGACGCGGATTGAATGGCAGTTAGACGGGTTTTACCTGTCGCGTGAATTAATAGCTCCAGCTTTCAATGCGATCGCTCAACCTTTAGAAGCTAAATGGCAGCTTCATTTCTCGGATACTGTGCAAAGAATTGCGATTTGGGTAAGTCATCAAGACCATTGTTTGTTGGATCTAATTTGGAGAGTGCGTGCGTCCGAAATAGCGGCTGAAATTCCTTTGATTATAAGCAATCATCCGAATTTGAAGGTTATTGCCGAGCAGTTTGGTATCGACTATCACTACATCCCAATTGCTAATGACAATAAGCTCGAACAAGAAGTTAAACAGTTAGAACTTCTGCGAAATTATAACATTGATTTGGTAGTTATGGCAAAATATATGCGGATTCTTAGTCCTGAGTTTATTACTCAATTTCCGCAGGTAATTAATATTCATCATTCATTTTTACCTGCCTTTGTTGGAGCAAATCCTTATCAGCAAGCGTATCAACGGGGAGTCAAAATCATTGGTGCTACTGCTCACTATGTTACGGCTGATTTAGACCAGGGTCCGATAATTGAACAAGAAGTAGTGCAAGTTAGCCATCGTGATGAGGTGGCAGATTTAATTCGCAAGGGCAAAGATTTAGAGCGAATGGTGCTAGCTAGAGCCGTGCGATCGCATTTACAAAATCGAGTGTTGGTTTATGGTGACAGAACAGTAGTGTTTGAATAATGCTTGAACGGTAGTTTTAGATGTAGAGACGCTCTGGTTCTTTCGCGTCTCTATATACAATAGGTATTGTTAACTTGACTTAATATTTTATTTATAAACACGCTATTAATGGTTAATCTTAAAACATACGTCCAAGGTCAAGGTTTCCCGATACTCTGCTTGCACGGACATCCCGGTTCGGGTTCGAGTATGTCGGTGTTTACCGATCGCCTTTCATCTCGCTTTCAAACATTCGCACCCGATTTGCGGGGATATGGGAAAAGTCGGTTTAAAGGCAATTTTGATATGCGCGACCATTTAAACGACTTGGAAATGTTGCTAGACCGATATCAAATTGAGAAATGTTTAGTACTAGGATGGTCGCTGGGTGGAATTTTAGCGATGGAATTGGCACTGCGCGACCCCAAACGAGTAACAGGCTTAATTCTAATTGCGACATCGGCTCGTCCCTACGGCAATCATCCACCAATCAGCCTGCAAGATAATATTTATACTGGGATTGCGGGGATTTTAAATATTATAAAGCCTGGTTGGCGGTGGAATATCGAAACATTTGCCAAGCGATCGCTCTTTCGATATCTCATCCAACAGCATACTCCCAGTACTTACAAATACATTGCTTCTGATGCTGTCTCTGCCTATCTACAAACCAGTAAAGCTGCGACTCGCGCATTGATGAATGCGATTCGGGCTGGATACAATCGACTTCCAGATTTGGAGCAAATCCAATGTCCTAGCCTTGTACTAGCCGGCTCTGAAGACCTTCATATTACTACCCAATCGAGTCTCGATACTTATCGAAATCTCAAAAATTCTCAATGGAAATGCTATCAAAATACAGCACACCTTTTTCCGTGGGAAATACCGGGACAGGTATTAGCTGATATCGATACATGGCTTGCAGAGGAGGGATTGGAGAGTAGTGAGTAGTGAGTAGGGAGTAGAGGAGCATAAGCGACTTACTCCTGTATCACCCGGTAGAGCATCCGCATGGAGTTTGTGAGTGAGGGAAGTAAAAAGAAATAAATTCTATATTTACTACCTTAACTCCTAACTCTTAACTCCTAACTCTTAACTCCTAACTCCTATTCCCTATTCCCTACTCCCTACTCCCTAAATTTCTAGAGAGCCTTAAATTACATTTGACCGCTAAAGACAGGCTTAACTTTACGGTCAATCCATTCCCCCAGGTCTTCGGCTACTGTTAAAACAGCAGGCTTGCAACGTTTAACGTTTACCGATATTCCGGCAGCCCCTTCCTGTTCTAGGTCTTCAACATAGCCTTTCATTGCAAATCGGGCTTCAGCAGAACTAAGGAAAGGTCCAAAGTAGTAGGTACAACGGGGGGTTTGGGTAACGACCTCGACCCACCACGCCAAACCAAACTGCTGCGATACATTCGTTAACAATTCTTTGAAATTATTCCAAACGCTTTTCATGGCTTTCACCAATTTATAAGTTTTGAGTTGGGTGTAAAAGAGTATGCTGAGAGTTTTTTTTGCCTTCACATTTCTTTATACTCTTTTACACTGCATTTTTCCAAGAAATTGTTTCTTATTTACCCAGATGTAATGTATTTACCCAACGCTGGCGGTAAATTTCGTAAAGTGCCATACCTGCGGCTACCGAAGCGTTCAAGCTAGGGGTTTTGCCAGCTAAGGGAATCGATACAAGCACGTCGCAACAACGTTGTGTCAGCAAACTGAGACCTTCGCCTTCCGAACCAATGACTATGACGATCGGGCTGAGTTTTTTGGTTTCATTTTTGTGACTGGCAAATTCTATGGTATGCAAGGGAACACCAGCATCGCTAGTAGTACCATAAATCCAAAAACCAGCAGTTTTGAGGTCTTCTAAAGCACGACTGAGGTTTATGACTCGTGCGACGGGGAAGTTGTCGAGTGCCCCAGCTGAGACTTTCATCACTGTGGAAGTGATACCAGCCGCTCGCCGTTGGGGGATCACCAAGCCATGAGCGCCGATAGCTTCAGCGGTACGAATAATTGCGCCAAGATTATGGGGATCGGTGATGCCATCGGCTACCACAATAACTGGAGCATCGGTGAGAGCAAAAGCTTTGGAAATCAAATCATCTAGGTCGGCATAGCTATGGGGGGCAATTTGTGCTGCTATACCTTGGTGGTTTGCTTGGTCGGTGATTTGGTCAAGACGTTTGGGTTCGACTTCATCGATAACAGTGCCGTTTTCTTTAGCTTTGAGGATGAGCGAATGAAAGCGGTGGTCGTAACGCAAGCGCGACGTAATCCAGATGCGGTTGAGAAAGCGTTGGTTTTCTAATGCAGTCAAGACTGGATGGCGACCGTAAATTAGGTCATTATCATCAGTTTCAGGGGCAACGTTAGTATTTTCTTTATCGATAGCTGGAAGCGTTAGAGGCTGCACAACTTGACGGTGCGGGCGCTTTGACGAGATTGGCATCTCGATTTTGCCCTTTCTAGGACTGCTAACTTGAGCCGTTCCTGCACGCTTACCTTTGATTTTTATAGGTTGCCCGCGCACGGGAGTGCTGGGGGTGACATTAATGATTTTCTTCGTTTTGTTTGTCATAGCAGTGGTGGATGAGTGCGTCAGAAAGCGGGCATCAGTTTTTCCTCAATTTACCCAAGTTAATCAAACTCGTGTTGCCATATTGAGGATAAAATGTCGCTATTTTTCTAAGTGCAATTTTTGGAATAATTCGGTCAAACGGGCTTCATCGGTCAGATAGAGATAGCCGATTAAAGTCTCTAAACTAGTGGCTTGTTGATAAGTAACGGAGGCGACTCGTTTTGGTCGTCCTGTCGCTGCATTCCGACCCCTACGGACGATTTCTAATTCGGCTGCGGTCAAGTCCGGTGTCAGCAATTGCAATTGCTGCGCTTGCCTTTCTGCACGTACCTGAGCTACAACCAAACCATGATAGCTATTGACTCGTTGTGGAGGCAATAAATAGTACATTCTAATGTACAGTTCGTAGACGGCATCCCCTAAGTAAGCTAAAGCAGTCGGAGAGAGTTGTTGGAGTTCCGATCGGGAAAGTTGTTGGGGTAACTGCTTGCAAGCAATCTTCAAAACTTGATAACAAGATGAATTTTGCTTTATTTCGTCACTTTCATCGAATAAACTTTCCTCCTTTGATTTCACAAATTCATTCATTCATCACAGGTTACATATTTACAGGCTTACTTAGAGACTAATTTTGTCTACAAACTTTGTTACTGTTAACCAATCATAATTAAGACTACATTAAGTAATTGCTAAATTGTCGTTTTGCAATAAAAGCTTCGAGAATTACACTTTAGCGCGATCGCCTGTTTTGGGAACGAGTTCGATTCAAAACTCAAGTCAAAAGTATAAACTTTATCTTAAATTTTTGTTGCTATCAACCGCATCATAGATAATTCTGTCATTTAGCAATGGTCCATAGCAGCTATTTATACTGCGTTCGTTTGCTTGAAATCGACGCGACCATACTAGCGTTGCCTTCACATTTATTTACATCTTTACATAATTATATGTCATTTAAGATTTAATTTGCATACTAGTTTTGCTTGTGCGAGTTAAACAACCATTAACTGACAAGATTTAATTGGGCAAAAATTAAGCTATCCAGATTTTAAGATCGGATAGCTAATTATAGTCCGGTCAAGCAATTAAGATGGATTGAGATTTTCTAAAGCAGCATCAACGCTTGTTTGTAGGGCGAGAAACTTCTCTAGACGAACGAGCTTGACCGTTTGAGTAACACGGGCATTTGTGACGATTTGCAAAGTGCCTTCGGCAGTTTGCGCTTGCTTGGCGAGTTGTACCAGCGCCCCCAAGCCAGAACTGTCTACAAAGTCGATTTGTGAAAGATCCAGAATGATATGCTTTGGACCCTCGTCAATCTTGCCACCCAGAACCTTACGAAATGTTGGTTCAGAAAAGGCATCTAATAAGCCTGTGAGGCGGAATAGCTGGCAGTTATCCCGGACTTCACGAGTACCTCGCAGGCTAACGGTTAAATTAAGTGGTTCAGCAATAACTGCCTCCTTTTGTGAAAGCGAACGCTACAGTGTACATGATTTTTGTGTATTTTGTCTAGGGGTTAGGGAATAGGGAGTAGGGAGTAGGGAATACAGAATAGGGAATGCAAAATAGGGAATACAGAATAGGGAATGCAGAATAGGGAATAGGGGAGGTGGGGAGAGT
>CAXTCQ010000294.1:0-10575 GCA_964242965.1 uncultured Calothrix sp.
CTCCCCACCTGCCACCTCCCCACCTCCCCTGTTCTGTTCTTTATTTGACTTGCCAATCCATTAAATTTACTTAATACTTTTTTGAAAAGCCATTTCACAGAGCAAAAGTCAGAGTTACAAATAAGGGCGAGTTTTGCGATCGCCACTATGACCCAAGGCTTTTGACAATCGTTTCCTGAATTTTGACTCACGACTTATGCAACAACAAACCTTAGCCACAGAAATTATCCATACCGGGGTGGGACTCCACAGCGGTGCTAATACCCAAGTTTGTATTCTCCCAGCACCAGCAGGAAGCGGGCGCTATTTCGTGCGAGTGGATTTACCTTCTTCACCAATTATTCCCGCACAAGTGGCGGCAGTGAACCACACTGTCCTGTCAACTCAATTAGGCAAAGATGAAATTCACATCCGTACAGTCGAACATGTACTAGCAGCTTTAGCTTGTATGGGTGTAGACAATGCCCGGATTGAAATCGATGGTTCCGAAGTTCCACTTCTCGATGGTTCGGCAAAAATATGGGCGGAAAGTATCGCCCAAGCTGGCTTGATTTCTCAATCTACCGAAGTCAACGATTCATACAGCATTGTCGAACCGATTTGGGTGCGCGGTGAAGATGCTTTTGTCTGTGCCATGCCAGCACCCGAAACTCGATTTACTTATGGTATTGATTTCGACTTGCCCGCTATCGGTAATCAGTGGTACAGTTGGGCAAAAATCACAGAAAATAAAGCAGCTGTGGATAGCTTTCTTGCAGAAATTGCACCTGCCCGTACTTTCGGGTTGTTGCACCAAATCGAATACTTACAAAAATCAGGATTAATCAAAGGTGGGAATTTAGAGAATGCACTTGTTTGTGGACTCGACGGGTGGGTAAATCCACCTTTAAGATATGCAAATGAGCCAGTTCGTCATAAAATTTTGGATTTAGTAGGAGATTTGAGCTTACTAGGAAATTTTCCCCGCGCTCATTTTTTGGCTTACAAAGCCAGTCATAATTTACATATTCAACTGGCTCAACGCATTCAAGAGTTAGGAGGTGGGGTAAGGGGGAAAGGGTAAGGGGAAAGAAGAGAAAGGGACGAGGGGGATAAAGGGGACAAGGAAGATAAGGGGGACAAGGGGGAAAAGATATATGCCGCGCCTCATAACTCCTAACTCTAACTCCTAACTTCTAACTCCTAACTTCTAACTCCTAACTTCTAATTCCTAACTCCTAACTCCTAACTCCTAACTCTCCACCTCGCTACTAATTCCAATTCAAAATCATAGAGTGCCAATGACAAGCGTTACAGAAGTTAAAACTGCCGATGCATCTACACCAGGGTCAACTGAACCTGCATCTACACAACCGTCTGAAACCAAAAAGGTTTTTGACATTGAGGAAATTCAAAAACTGCTACCTCACCGTTACCCATTTGCGTTGGTAGACCGGATTATTGATTTTATACCGGCAAAAAGTGCGGTTGGGATCAAAAACGTCAGTATAAACGAACCTCATTTTCAAGGACATTTTCCCGGTCGGCCGATTATGCCAGGAGTATTAATTGTAGAGGCTATGGCTCAAGTCGGAGGTGTCGTAATGACGCAAGTACCGTCTATGGAGGGTGGTTTATTTTTATTTGCTGGTATCGACAAGGTTCGCTTTCGCCGTCAAGTAATACCTGGCGATCAGCTAATAATTACGGTGGAACTGTTGTGGATTAAACAACGTCGTTTCGGTAAGATGCAAGCCCGTGCCGAAGTAGACGGACAACTCGCTTGTGAAGGCGAATTGATGTTTTCTCTTATAACCTGATTTTTCATTAATTAGTAAGGGTACGACCGTAACGTATCCTTACTAAATCAAGAAGAAGGATACCAGTAAAACTGGTTAACTACAACTATTATTGTAAAATCTGTAAATTTCTCTACTTTCAACGCCCTCACACGCACTCGTTATTCGACCGACACTTTCGGCTACGGATTACTTATAAAATCAGCACGCTTACTGTTCTGGAGATGCACCCTTGAAGACGCTTATTCATCCAACTGCTGTAATACATCCTAACGCAGAACTCCACCCTACAGTGCAAATCGGTGCCTATGCGGTGATTGGAGGGCATGTGACAGTCGGTCCCGAAACCGTTATTGGTGCCCATGTGGTACTCGACGGCTTGACCGAAATTGGGGCAAGGAATCAAATTTATCCTGGTGCTGTAATTGGTACTGAACCGCAGGATCTAAAATACGCTGGCGAACCCTCGTGGGTAAAGATTGGCGACAATAACTTGATTCGGGAATATGTGACAATTAACCGTGCAACTGGCGCGGGTGAGTCAACGATTATCGGTCATGGCAATTTGTTAATGGCTTACGCTCATGTCGGACACAACTGTATAATCGAAGACTCTGTAATTATTTCTAATTCTGTGGCGCTAGCTGGTCACATTTACATTGAGTCGCGTGCCCGAATTAGTGGTGTTTTGGGCGTGCATCAATTCGTACATATCGGTAGGCACGCAATGGTCGGCGGAATGGCACGCATTGACCGCGATGTACCGCCTTATATGACAATTGAAGGCAATCCGGCGCGGGTACGAACGCTGAATTTGATTGGACTCAAGCGCGCGGGTTTTGCTAGTGAAGAATTGCAAAATCTTAAAAAAGCTTTTCGGATTCTCTATCGTTCAGAATTAACTTTTAAAGATGCTTTAGACAAAATCGAAATGCTTGGCGATACCGAGCATTTGTTGCACTTGCGTCGGTTCTTGTTGCTATCGCAAATGCCAGGAAGACGCGGTTTGATTCCCGGTAAAGGGAAAAAAGTTGTATCTAATAGTGATGAGTAATGTAATAGAGTTTTGAGTGAAGAGTTAGAAGTTATGAGTTAAGAGTTGTAGAGATGCGAAATTACCCTGTGGGATGCGATCGCCGGCTATGCGTCTATACGAGGGTTGGGGGTTAATATCCTTTGGATAAACCATAAACTTTTAACTTGTCTTACTTAGAACTGTTATGTCAACTAAATTTACTCCCTAACTTTTAACTCAATCACTCCTAACTCAATCACTCAATCACTCCTAACTTTTTTTAAAGATGCGAATATTTATAAGTACTGGTGAAGTTTCGGGAGATTTACAAGGCTCGTTACTGATGGCTGCACTTCAGCGTCAAGCTGAAACTGCGGGACTAGAATTAGAGATTGCGGCATTGGGTGGCGATAAAATGGCTGCCTGCGGTGCAACTTTGGTTGGTAATACGATAAAAATTGCTTCGTTTGGATTATTAGAGGCCATACCTTACATTTTACCGACTTTACAAATTCAAGCAAGAGCGATCGCATACCTCAAGCAAAATCCTCCCGACATAGTTATACTCATCGACTATATGGGACCAAATTTGGTAATTGGCAACTACGTGCGCCGCCATTTACCGAATGTGCCTATTGTCTATTACATTGCACCTCAAGTTTGGGTATCTAACCTGACTGCCCGCGATACCCAAAACATTATTAAAGTTAGCGACAAGCTGTTAGCTATCTTCCCAACTGAGGCGAAATATTTTCAGGAAAAAGATGCAAATGTTACTTGGGTAGGACATCCGCTTGTAGACCGGATACAGAAATTTCCCAGCCGCGAAGCAGCGCGCAAGCAGTTAGAAATCGCCGACGATGCGATTAGTATTGCCTTACTTCCAGCTTCGCGCCCGCAAGAATTAAAATATCTCTTGCCCGTGATGTTTGAAACTGCCCAAGCGCTGCAAGAAAAATTACCGCAGGCACATTTCTGGATTCCGCTATCTTTGGAAATTTACAGAGACAAAATCGAAAAAGCGATACAAAAGTATGGTTTGCGGGCGACAGTGATATCAAATCACCAGAAAGAAGTTCTTGCGGCTGCCGACTTAGCAATTACTAAATGCGGCACGGTAAATTTAGAATTGGGACTGTTAAACGTCCCGCAAGTCGTGCTGTATCGTCTCCATGCTTTTACTTACTGGGTAGCAATGAAAGTATTAAAAATTACTTTTGCCTTTGCTTCCCCCGTTAACTTGGTGGCAATGAAAGAAATTATCCCAGAGTTCATTCAAGACCGCGCAACCCCAGCCAACTTGATTCAAGCAGCAATGGAATTATTACTCAACCCCGAACGCAAACAGCAATTGATGGCAGATTACCAAGAAATGCACGCGCTTTTGGGAGAAGTGGGAGTATGCGATCGCGCTGCTAAAGAAATATTTCTGCTACTAAATAAGTCTTAAGTACTGAGTTCGCATTATTTAAACTTAACACTATTTTAGATCCACTGATTAGGAGTATAAACTATGGAGACAGAACCTTCGTAAGCATTGAGTTTCTAAAATTAAAAATGACCCTCAGAACGCAGCATAAAACAGCACACAGTACTACAACACGTCGTCCGGTGGCAATAGACTTGTTTGCGGGTGCGGGTGGATTTTCCTTGGGTATAGAACAAGCTGGTTTTGATGTTTTAGTCGCTGTTGAATACGACCCGATTCATGCTTGTACGCACGCTTTCAATTTTCCGTTGACCGAAGTTATATGTGCAGATATTGCAACTGTCACAAGCAGTATGATTTTGGATGCAGCAAAGCGGAGTTGGGAAAAGCATTATTTGGAGGTCTCTTGGAATGGAAAAATTGACTTAGTTTTCGGTGGTTCTCCTTGTCAGGGGTTTTCAATGATGGGGAAACGAAACCTTGAGGATGAACGTAATAGTTTAATATTTCACTTTTATCGCTTGGTGGTAGGATTGTGTCCTCGGTACTTCGTGATGGAGAATGTACCGGGAATGGTTGCAGGAGAACACAAACAACTTTTAGAGCAACTTGAGAATAAATTTTCCGAAGCTGGATATGAAGTGCTTAAGCGTATTCTCAATGCAGCAGACTTTAGCGTACCGCAAAAACGACGGCGATTGTTTGTGATTGGTACGCTTTCGGAGGGAGTAGGGAGTAGTCCGTGGGGAGTAGGTAAGAACATTATCAATTTTCCATTCCGAATTCCAAATTCTGAATTCCCTATAACTGTAAAAGATGCAATTGGAGATTTACCCGATGCTGATACTTTCCCCGAACTTGCTATCAACGATGAAGTATCACTTACTTCAGAACAATTAGAAACTCTCAACGAAAAATCTACTCCCTACATAAAGTTTTTACGTTCCACTTCTACTGCTTCAACTAATTTCTCGAATTTCTCCTATTCTCGCTGGTGGAACCCGCAATTATTAACAAGTTCCATGCAGACGCAGCACCAAGAAAGTTCAAAAATTCGCTTTGCTGCTACACTTCCCGGTGAATTAGAACCAATCAGCCGTTTTCGTCGCTTAGATTATAATGGCTTGTCGCATACATTACGCGCTGGTACTGACAAAACTCGCGGTAGACATACATCACCGCGTCCGATTCATCCAGAATTAGCGCGAGTTATTACCGTCCGCGAAGCTGCGAGATTGCATTCATTTCCTGATTGGTTTCGCTTTCATCAAACTAAGTGGCACGGTTTTCGCCAAGTTGGAAACGCCGTACCGCCACTTTTAGCAAGAGCAATCGGTGAAAAAATTATTACAGTATTAGGGGTTGTACCGTCAGTACCGCAAACAATTATCTCGCTGGGAGATACTAATTTATTGCGGTTCGCACCATCGGAGGCAAAGGATTATTGGATTTAATTTAAGCTAAAAAACACATTAAGGACTATAACGCAATACGGTTCAGTTAAGGATTATTCGTGGGCATTATAGATGTAGAGACGCGAAATTTCGCGTCTCTACATAAGGTTAATCGTTGATTCACAGTCTGAACTGAACCGTATTCGACTATAACGTTGGGTTTCGCTTACGCTACACCCAACCTACGCAAAAGAGGAGTAAGGTTTAAGTCTAGGGTGTTTACTTTGAGCCTTTTTAGAGGGTAAAAATTCATGCTCAATATGTGGTGACTGTTTGGGGAAAACCCTATGCTACATAGAGTTTACGTTCATGTGGACACAAAATTTGTATGAAATCAAAATGGGGAAATTCCATCAAAATCAACACCCTAGTTTAAGTCCCTTAAATCAGAAATTTATTTACTTTTCGGAGAATTAGAATAAGTAGCTATTAAATGACGTTTAAATAGATATTCAAATTGGTATATTAATGCAGCATTAATTATCCATAAAAGACCGAATATTATCGTTATTTTTTCATCTTCGGATGCTAGCCGCGAGCTAATAATACTTATAATCATCTCATCGGGTAAAAATATAAACACTAAACAAGAAGTAATAATAGTTGATAAAGCTATAACTAACCAGGCGTATAAACCTTCCCACCAACTTATTAATTTTGGTGAAAAACCTGTCACTTTACCTATTTCCGGTGCTTGAATCGTCGGCATGAAATTTCCAATACATAGATGTAAAAAATGATGGATGAAAGAAACTATAGGGATAGGGGAAAGTATTGATATCAGTCCCGAAATAATCAAAACCGCAGTGCTTCTGGTAATGTGCGCCAAGCTATCGCCAATTCTATCTTGTACATCTGAAATATAAATTATTAATGATAATATTAACGTCAGTACAAAAGCTTTTAACCACGAAGTTGGGTAAGGGAACCATACAGCCCATCTAAAATCTTTTTGATTTCGTTTTGCAGATGCAGAACTATGATTTTGTGTCATAACTTATGTTAATGCCCTGATGGCTAATCTTTACATACTTATAGTTCCCTGAAGCGACACATAAGAAACATCATAGATTGATTTTCAGTTATATTACTGATATCTATGTGAATTTACTAAGTTGATAGATAACGCTAGGATGCCTATCCTAAAAAAATTGAAAATTTATTATTTTATTTGTACGGTTGATAAAATGATTATTTAAAATACTGATGTTACTGCTACATTGTATTGAGCAACATTTTGAAAACAAATAACTTTAATTTTTATGTTTTGATATGAAGATTTATCAACGTCACGAATGGTCGCTGTCTGTAGAAGATGCTGTTGCTATCCAGGAACAGTTAAGTCGTGAGGTAATAACCGAAGATAAATTCAATCTACCAGTGCAGTATGTAGCTGGGGTGGATATGGGTTTTGAAGCGGATGGTACGATTAGTCGAGCAGCTGTTGCGGTGTTAAGTTTCCCCGATTTACAAGTGCAGGAAACGCACCTTGCTTACCGTCCGACAACATTTCCTTATATACCTGGATTCCTTTCGTTTCGGGAAGTACCTGCGGTGTTAGATGCGCTTGAAAAGTTAAAAATCACACCCGACATTATTCTTTGCGACGGTCAAGGAATCGCTCATCCGCGCCGTTTTGGAATCGCTTGCCATTTAGGTATACTGGTAGATATGCCTACAATAGGCGTAGCAAAATCTTTGTTGCTAGGTAAGCACGAACTATTGCCAGAAGAGAAAGGTAGTTACCAACCTTTAATACATAAAGGTGAAACAATCGGATCGGTTGTGCGATCGCGGACGAGTGTTAGACCATTGTATGTTTCTCCCGGTCATCGAATCAGTTTGCCGACGGCGATAGATTATGTTTTGCGTTGCACAACTAAATATCGTCTGCCAGAGACGACGCGAATTGCTGATAAATTAGCTTCAAATAAATAAAGGAGTCAGCGGTCGGGAGTTAGTGGTCGGGAGTTAGTGGTTAGTAGTAATTATTTAATGGTAATTATTAAGCACATCTTCAGGGAAGGAAGCTAGAGAACTTTTCAGGTTAAATTAGTGAAAATAAATGCTATTTAACTTACCAACAACTAACTACTGACTACCAACAACTAACAACTAACTACTGACAAAAAACATTTTTAAGCTTTTTCCACATAGTAAATTGCTCTAAATGGATTCAGGTTAGGAATAGAACACGACAAATTTGAAGCAACACAATAGGAGTTACCTAGTTAGAACAATGAGCGCACTAACTTTACAGTGGCACGATGCAGGTCAAGAAAAAACTCAAACAATTTACGAACAGCAACCCAGCAAAAACCCTGGTACAGTTCGCATCGGACGCGACCCTCTTCGCTGCGACATTGTTTTGAGTAATATTACGGTATCTGGATTGCATGTCGAAATCTTTTTTAACCAGCAGCAGCAACAATTTTTGATTCGCAACTTGCGCCAGCAAAATCCTCCCCTAATCGACGGAAGACAACTTGTTCAAGGAGAACTACCTCTAAACGAAGGTAGTATTATTTTTTTAGGACAAGCCCAAATCAAAGTTATAGCCGTGTTCATCCCCGAAACTAGCAGCGTTCCTGCAACAGTTTTATCTCCTCCTCCACAATTAATTAAGCAATCCTCTTCTAGGCAACCTCTGCCGCATCATAATCATCAAGGTACGCACGGTTTGCAATGTCCCAAATGTCATAAAGTGTCTTCGATGGAATATTTACAAGTTGGATGTCCCTGGTGCGGTACTTCGCTTGCAGCAGCAGCTAGTGTCATGATTGCACCTAATTGAAGAGGGGAAGGGGGGGAAGGGGAGATTAGATAAAACCCCTGCTACTAACAAATGACTACTAATAACTAATAACTAACTACTAACTACTAACAAATAACTAATAACTAACTACTAACTACTAACAAATGACTATTAACTTGCCAATAAAATTAAGTTGGGAAGACCCAGCAACGGGAGAACAGCGAGAACCGAGTTTGAGTCCGCCGATAGCTTTTGGTCGGGAGTTTGCACGAATGCCTGTGGAACATAATGGGCAGCGTGTAGCGCGGATGTTACTTAATAGTAATGAAATTTCGCGCTATCATGCATTGATTGAGTGGGAACAAAACCAATTAATTGTTACCGACCAAGTTAGTGTCAATGGTATCTATGTCAACGGTCAGCGGCAAACGCGAAGTGCGATCGCTTCGGGTGATAGCGTGCAAATTGGCCCCTACACTATTACTATTACATTTCTAGGTAATACACCTGCGACACCTCCCAGCCCTAGTTCGACGATTAACTTTAACCCCAATACTAATCTTCCAGACCCTAACTGGCGCACACCACCACAAGCAACCCCGCTAGGCAGCAATTTTCCACCGTCGTTATTTCAAGAACAATTGATACCCCCTCAAAGCCTTCATGCTACGGGTTTACCTGTAGATGAATGTGACTTTTTAGCAGTTGGGGCAGGTTTGGGCAGTTTCGTTTGGGTTGATTTACTACGAATTAGCGGAGTTCGTGCTGAAAAAATTATCGCGCTGGGGTTAGAAAAAGAACCCTATGCACGTTACAAACGGCTTTGTCTTAATTCTCAAATTCCCCTACACGAACGATTGCGCTCAAATTCCGATTCTTGCCCGGATAATATTTGGGGATATCCCAGTTATGCTATCCGCGAAGTTTGGCACGATGCAACTAAAGGTAATTTGAAGCAAGCATTGGGTTACTTATGGCAAGTATTTGCCGAACCGACATTTGCTGATACTTATACACCGCGTGCGGGAAACGTCTTTGACTCGATTGACCGCGAAGTAAAACGAATTAATTGGGATAAAATCTATCGTTACGGGCGCGTGCGAAGTATTCGCAAAACCGATGATGGTAGGTATTGCGTTGCTTATTCCAAGGGACCTGGTAATCATGCTTTTTTAATCGCACGATATTTACATTTAGCCACAGGTTATCCAGCAATTCAATTTTTACCCGACTTACAAGCATATCGAGAAAAGTACCAAGACCGAGAACAACAAGCAGATTTGCGAACGGTTGTCAATGCCTATGAAAACCACGACCATGTTTACGAACAACTCGAACGTCTCGGTGGTAAAGTCCTGATTCGGGGAAGAGGTATTGTCGCTTCGCGGATTATACAGCGACTCTATGAAGCGCGGAAAAAAAACCCGAATATTACAGCTTTGCATTTAATGCGATCGCCTAAACCCCAAGGTAATAAGTTCGGTAAATCTCAGCGCAAAGTCAAAAATCATTACGAATTTCAACCTTTCAACTGGCCCAAAGCTTGTTGGGGTGGCGAACTGCGGGTTATGCTCGAAAAAGCTAATCCCGAAGAACGCGATCGCTTACTCACCGACTGGGGTGGAACTACCACCGCAGACCGTCACGATTGGCAAGATATTACCGAACAAGGTTTGCGCGAAGGTTGGTATAAAATTGAGTTTGGCGAGGTTACAAAGGTCGAACGCAATCCCCAAAATCGCCCGATTACATACATCCAAGCCAGAGGTTTTGGAGAAACAACCCTTGATGCCGATTTCATTGTAGACGCAACTGGACTCGATGCCAAAGTTGAATCGAACCCTTTACTCGATGATTTAGTCAAACATTACAACGTACCCTTAAATCGACGCGGACGTTTGGCTGTAGCAAATAATTTTGAACTCGTAGAAATGCGGAACGACAAGGCTAAAATGTACGCCGCTGGAGCAATTACCCTTGGCGGTCCTCATGCGGCTGTAGATAGCTTTTTGGGGTTGCAATACGCTGCATTAGTTGCTGTTGACGGACTCGCATCTGCCCGCGCTACGGGAGTACATCGCTTAAATGCTTTGTCTTCTTTCGGACAATGGTTGAAATGGGTATTTAATCAATCCCCTTAATTA
>CAXTCQ010000295.1:0-10467 GCA_964242965.1 uncultured Calothrix sp.
CCTACTCCCCTACTCCCCCACTCCCTACTACCTACTCCCTACTCCCTACTCCCTATTATCATCGAGCATTTCAGGTACTAAAGCTTGATTATTGATGCGTTCTTCGACTGGCAAATCGCGCAGTGCATCATCGATTCTGGGAGGATGCTTAATCATATCTAATACTTCTGGACTTAGCTGTTCTGCGTCAGTTTCTGGATTGGTTTTTTCGACTTTGTTGGAGTCTTTTTCTGGGTTCATGATTTTTGCCTAAAATTTATCTGCCTATATGATAATTTCTATAAGTCTTGCAAGCACACTACCTTGGGACTTAATCTTATGTTTTCAAAGTTAATTACTAACGGTAGATTTAATCTGTCTGGCTGGTATTAGTATTAGCCACAAGTATTGATTTAATAGCTTTTTAAGTCGAAAAAAATTATTAATAAATATGGAGAATAATCTCCAATAACTATTCGTTGCTATTCGCAACATTCGCTATCTATTTAGAAAAATATTTAGATAATTAAAATCTTCGCAAATGGATGATTCTCAACTTCGGTGCAATCCCAAAATATTGTTTAAAATTTTTAATTTTTCAATACAATTTTCTTATCTCTCAATTAGCTACTTTGGCAGCAAAAAAATGGCTGACTATGCTAGAATTGTATCAAAATATGGCAATTATTCAATATAACTAAGGAATAATTTCGCTTTTTTATCAGAATAAAGGCTAAAATCAGCAATTTTTGGAGTTATTTAGACTATGACATTCTCTGAAGAGAGGATTATCCCAACGGATCTGCGGAATGAAATGTCCAGGTCTTACCTGGAATACGCAATGAGCGTCATAGTTGGCAGAGCGCTGCCAGATGCTAGGGATGGTCTAAAACCCGTGCATCGCCGCATTTTGTACGCCATGCACGAGTTGGGGTTGATGTCAGACCGCCCCTTCCGGAAATGTGCGCGTGTAGTTGGGGAAGTATTGGGTAAGTACCACCCTCACGGCGATACAGCAGTATATGACGCATTGGTACGGATGGCACAGGATTTTTCCATGCGATCGCCCCTCATTTCCGGACATGGAAACTTCGGTTCGGTGGATAACGACCCTCCGGCAGCAATGCGATACACCGAATGTCGATTGGAAGCTTTGACGAGTGCGGCACTACTCCAAGATATTGAGTCGGAAACTGTAGATTTTGCTAGCAACTTCGACGGTTCGCAGCAAGAACCTACAGTATTACCAGCCCGAATCCCGCAGTTACTGCTTAACGGTTCTTCGGGTATTGCTGTGGGCATGGCAACAAATATCCCGCCGCATAATTTGGGTGAGTTGATTGATGGGACTGTGGCACTGATTCAGAACCCCGATATTACAAACAACGAGTTGATGCAGTATATTCACGGTCCCGATTTTCCGACGGGAGCGCAGATTCTTGGCACTTCGGGGATTCGAGAGGCTTACTTGACAGGACGCGGCTCGATTACGATGCGCGGTGTAGCAAATATCGAAACTATCGAACAACGCGGACGACCCGAACGCGAAGCAATTATTGTTACCGAGTTGCCGTATCAAACCAACAAAGCAGCGCTGATTGAAAAAATTGCCGAGTTGGTCAACGACAAGCGGATTGAGGGAATAGCAGATATTCGGGACGAAAGCGATCGCGATGGAATGCGAATCGTCATCGAACTCAAGCGCGATGCTTATCCGCGAGTAGTACTGAATAACCTTTACAAACAAACACCAATCCAGGCTAACTTCGGTGCGAATATGCTGGCGTTGGTGAATGACATACCGCAAATACTTGACATCAAGCAGTTCTTACAGGTTTTCCTCGATTTCCGCGTCGAAGCTATCACCCGTCGAACCCAATACGAACTCCGCAAAGCTGAGGAACGCGACCACATTTTGCAAGGTTTGTTGATTGCGTTGGCACATTTGGATGAAATTATTCACCAAATTCGCCATGCAGCCGACACGCCAACCGCGAAAGGTGAAATAATCAGCACCTACGGACTTTCGGAAGTCCAAGCCGATGCTATCTTGCAGATGCAGTTGCGACGGTTAACAGCGTTGGAAGCTGACAAGATTCGCCTCGAACATGAAGAATTGCTGCGATTAATTACCGATTTGCGCGATATTTTGGCGCGACGCGAGCGAATTCTCGAAATTATTCAGACTGAAATTACCTCGATTAGAGAGCGTTTCGCTACACCGCGCCGCACGGTAATTACTCATAGTGATGGCGATTTGGATGATATTGACCTAATTGCCAATGAAAAGGCTGTGATTTTGTTGACACAGCAAGGTTATATTAAGCGGATGCCTGTGAATACCTTCGAGGCACAAAGTCGTGCAACTCGCGGGAAAGCTGCGGCAAAGGTAAAAGATGATGATACCGTCGAGCAATTTTTGACATGCTGCGACCATGACAGCGTGTTATTTTTTAGCGACAGAGGCGTTGTTTACTGTCTGCGAGCTTATCAAATTCCCGTTAGTTCGCGCACTAGTCGAGGAACTCCCATCGTGCAAATGTTGCCAATTCCGAAAGAGGAAAAAATAACTTCGATTGTGCCTGTGGATGAGTTTAGCAGTAACGAATATTTAGTTATGCTCACCAAAGGCGGCAATATTAAGAAAACTGCTTTAGAAGCATTTAGTCACATCCGTTCCAACGGTTTGATTGCGATTTCCTTGGAAGAAAAAGACCAATTGCGCTGGGTGCGTCGCGCTAAACCCGAAGATAGCGTGTTAATTGGTTCGCGTCACGGGATGGCAATCCACTTTAGATGCAACCACGACCAATTACGTCCCTTGGGTCGGGCAACTCGCGGTGTCAAATCGATGAAGCTCAAAAAAGGTGACGAACTCGTGGGTATGGATATTTTGCCAGCAGCGATTCTCGAAAACTTAGCACCATCTGAAGATGAGATGGAAGAAATTGAAGAAGTGCAGGAAGTAGAAACTGCCGAAACCGTCGAAACCGAAGAATCTACCGAAGAATCTACCGAAGTCATTGAAAACGGCAGCGTCGGACCTTGGGTATTGGTGATTACAATGGGTGGATATGGAAAGCGCGTACCCGTTGCTCAATTCCGCTTGCAAAACCGTGCCGGACAGGGTTTAATGGCGACTAAGTTCAAAAACCGTAAAGTCAAAGATAAACTGGCGACGCTGCACATTGTCAACAACGACGACGAAATGATGATGGTAACGAATCGCGGTATCATGATTCGACAAGTCACAAATGCGATTTCCATCCAGTCGCGGTCGGCAACTGGGGTGCGCGTTCAACGTCTCGATGACGACGACGCAATCACCGGAGTTGCAATTGTTCCACCTGATACGGGTGATGCGGCAGATGTTGCAGATGTAGAAGTCGAAGCGGAATGATATCAGTAGGGGCGGGTTCACGCAAATGCCCGATTAGAATCGCAAAATTCAGTAAACCCGCCCCGCACAAAACGCGATGAACCAAACAATCAAAATTATTTGTGAATTCCCAGGTATCGGGTTGCGATAGTTGGTCGGTGAGGGGGGGGCGGGTTTATTTGAATTTTTTGTTTGCTGGAGGGATTTTTCGTGAACCCGCCCGTACAGCATTCGGTTGTTGTGGTTGGTTGGTGAGGGGGGCGGTGTTATGTAAATATTTGGTTGGATGCAAGAATTATTTGTGTGTTCGCCCTTGGTGTTTTCCGTAGGATACCTGCCCTTAAAATGAGTTTAAAATTTATTTTGCAACTCTTAGCCCAAAATTTTAAGTTTTTGATTCCCTTAATTAGTGGGGTGTTGATGGGAATCACCGTCGCACCCTTTAATGTTTGGTTTCTTGCTTGGTGTGCTCTAGCACCCCTCTGGATTTTACTAGTCGAAGACAGCAAAAAACCCAAAGTCAAAAAATCAAAGTTTTTTCTTTCCCCTCTGTTCTGGGGTATTGGCTATCACGGTGTAGCATTATCTTGGATTCGCGGACTGCATCCTTTGACTTGGATGGGGATACCCTGGTTAAGTAGCGTTGCTATTGTCATTTTTGCCTGGACGTTTATCACGCTTTGGGGTGCTGCTTTAGTAGCCATTTGGGCAAGTTGTTTTCTATGGATTTGCCAAAAATTCAAAATATCTCCTCTGACTCGCATTCTTATCGGTACTGCGCTATGGTGTCTGCTCGAAAAAATTTGGAGTTTGGGACCTTTATGGTGGAGTTCGCTTTCGTACACGCAAAGTCCGTATAATTTACCAATTTTGCATCTCGGTCAATTGTCGGGTGCAACTGCTGTTACAGCCTCAATTGTTGCTGTAAATGGCTTAATAGCAGAAGCTTGGATGCATAAAGAGAAAAAATCCACCTTTTATTTTTTACCTATCGGCTTATTTTTAACTCTTCACCTAGTTGGCTTTTATTTATATAATCAGCCGATTGCTAAACCGCAAGAATCAGCATTAAAAGTCGGAATTATTCAAGGTAATATTCCTAATCGGATTAAGTTTGATTATTACGGCTTGCGTCGCGCAGTCGAAGGTTACACTTCTGGGT
The DNA here is from genome assembly GCA_964242965.1 of uncultured Calothrix sp. Lineage (GTDB taxonomy): Bacteria > Cyanobacteriota > Cyanobacteriia > Cyanobacteriales > Nostocaceae > JANNFJ01. The sequence continues at coordinate 4,521 of CAXTCQ010000295.1, forward strand.
ATCGCAAGCTAGTTGAGCAGGGTGTCGATGCAGTACTCACACCCGAAGGAGCATTACCATATTTTTCAGGTGATATTATTGATAGTTCCTTGGTTACAGCAGTACGCGAAAAAGGTGTTGTTGCTTGGATTGGTGGTTTTGCTGAACGTGCTAACAGCAATACCTATGCAAATAGTCTGTTTACCTTTACGAAGGATGGAATATACAATCACTTCGAGAAATCGAAGTTAGTTCCTTTGGGTGAATATATTCCTTTTAATGAAATTTTCGGAAAGTTGATTCGTCGTCTTTCACCTGTTACTGCACGTCAAGTTCCAGGTGCGGCAAATCAAGTATTTGATACGCCTTTTGGACGTGCTGTAGCAGGTATTTGTTACGAGTCTGCTTTTGGCGAACAATTCCGTCGGCAAGCTGCGATGGGTGGGCAATTTATTCTCACTGCTTCTAATAATGACCCTTACAATATTGCAATGCAATCGCAACACCATGCTCAGGATATTATGCGGGCAATCGAAACAGACCGATGGGCTGCAAGAGCTACAAATACGGGGTTATCAGCGTTTGTCTCACCGCATGGAAGAACTTTGTGGATTTCGGGACATCAAACTTATGAGGTTCATGCTGAAACGATTTATCGACGACAAACAAGGACTTTGTACGTGCGTTGGCGCGATTGGTTGATTCTGTTGTTACCGGGTGTTGCCGTGTTGGGGTGGTGCGTTGATATTTATTTGCCTCGCGCAGAACGTAAGAGAAAATCAGGGTAGAAGGTTTTAATTTTGCGGTGCTGGGATAATTAATATTGATATTCATTTTTCAGTTTTTTAGTTTTGATTTGAGCAATGAGTACTTTGACTTTTTAAGTAGAATCACGTTTAATAGTGATTTAGATAACTTTTTACACTGACTTTTGGCAATATAAGTACATATAAGTTAATTCAAGTTTACTTAAACTGCGTTTTTTGTCATAAAATATTGACAATTGTGGCAATAATTGAAGTTAATGCGAATAAACTAACGTAATTACGTTGTTTTTTAGCAGCGAAATTTGTTACATTCGAGCATCAAAAAAATCGGTTATAATCTAACATGGGTTAGACATATGCTCAAGCAATTTATTTTTAAGCATTTTCGCGCTAACTAAAAATTATATTTATATGCTCATATAACTATCGAAGTTATCCACTTGGATATTCGCTGTGAAAACGACAAGAAAAACCCCAGTTTCGGTAACTGGGGCTACTGTTGTGAATTCATACATCTATCGGAGATACCAAAACCGATGTAAAAATATGAAATTCTATTATTAAGTAATGTAACATTTTCTGATAATTGTGTCAATGTAAGTTGACATAACCGCATTTATACTATTTAGCAGCATATTGTTTGACTATTGTTTTTGCATTTAGGGGAATTTGGGTAATTAGACGGATGGAAAAGGCTTTGGTAGAAGTAATTTGAGCATAGTCACCCAGCATTAAAGCGGTACTTCTACCGAAGGAATATGCCAAAACCATTACATTATTCGCTGTGCTGCCAGTTTTCTTGTAAACATTGCTTGCAAACGCAACCTCTGTTTCCCTCGAACATTCCAGGATATACATAGATATGCGTAGGTTTACCTAACTGTTTATCAACGCTAAATTGCCCGTACCGCAACCGACTTCTAGAATGCAGTATCGATTTAACGACACCTGATAGTGTTTTTGGGGATTGAAGGGGGAGTTTGCTAAGGAGCAGGAAATCTATACGTTTACTTTTACTTAATTTTTACATAACCTTGGTTAATTTTTTGATAAACTATGTATAATCTATTTCAAGGGTGTCATAAATAATCAGTATCTACCTAAATAAATTTAGTTCTTTTGTAGTAAATTACTCAGTTTAATACTTGGAAAATGCGGGTATTGTAATAATGACAAATTTTGACACAAGTCAGCGCAAGCAAAAATGTTTAGGACAGTATTTAGTTGAAGCAGGTTTAATAACTTCAGAACAATTAGAAACTGAACTTAACGAGCAAAATTCGTCAGGCAGGCTTTTAGAAGAAATTTTAAAAATGTACGGTTGTGAACAGCAAACTATTGAGTTTTTTATGGAAAAGATCGTCTTGCCACAAAGGCTACCTTTGAATAGAAAACAGTCAGATATAAACAATAATTTGGTAGAAAGAGACATTGACTTGGCACAGCTAAAGACTGTACCGATTCTAAATTTCTTGGTGCGTCTGTCTCCCAAGAAAACCTTGCAATTTCTGTTTTTGGTAATACTTAGTCTTAGCCTGATCAGTTTTGGTTTCCAGCTATCGTTATATTTGCTGCCTGACTACCCTTTGAATCATATCTTGTCAGGACTATTCAACGTTAACGCCGAGCAAAACATCCCTACACTATATTCTGTATTAGCGTTACTATTTTCTTCGATTGTGCTGTTTGCGATCGCCTATGCCAAGACAGTAACAAGTGAACCGTTTGTCGGCTATTGGGGAGCATTATCAATCATCTTTGTATATCTTACCTGTGATGAATTCATGGTGCTTCATGAAAGGCTGATTGATCCAGTATGAAATTCTCTCAACACCAGTGGTTTTTTTTACTACGCTTGGATTATACCTGCTGGTATTCTTGTACTAACTTGTCTGCTAGTATTTTTGCGATTTCTCCTTGGTCTTCCCGCAAAGACACGACACCTATTTTTGATTGCAGGAACAGTCTACGTTAGCGGTTGCATTGGTATGGAAATGTTAGGTGGCTACTACACAGAGTTACACGGTGAGCAGAACGTAATTATTGCCATACTAACAACAATTGAAGAGTTTCTAGAGATGTTCGGTGTTGCTATATTTATCTACGCGCTGCTATCGTATATTAGTACATACATGAAAGGCATAGCTGTGCGAATCAATATTTTTAATGAAAACAAGCGCCAAATTACTTAGTTAGCTAAAAGCTACAACGGTATGCCATCATTGCTGCTTAATAACCGAGTTTATTTAAGTTGACAGGATTCCCCATTTCTTCAAGAAATGGGGAATCTGACTGTTCGGCACGCATTATTTACTTGCGATTTAAATTACTTCATCTCATTCTTAACACTAGCAAAAGCCCAATCTAACCAAGGAAGTAATGCTTCAATATCTGCGGTTTCGACAGTGGCACCTCCCCAAATCCGCAATCCTGGAGGTGCGGAACGATAGGAAGCAATATCGAGGGCAACCCCTTGTTTCTCAAGCAATTTTGCTAATTTTTTCGCGCATTCTGCCTGTTTTTCGGGACTCAAACCCATGAACCAAGCATCGGTAATTTTTAAGCAAATCGAAGTACAAGAGCGGTTTTCGGGATTTTCTGCCAAAAATGCTGCCCAGTTGCTTTGCTCCACCCATTTTGCGATCGCACTCAAATTAGCTTCGCTGCGACGAATCAATCCAGGTAGTCCACCAATACTTTCTGCCCACTTCAACCCATCTAAAGCATCTTCCACGCACAACATCGATGGAGTATTAATAGTGTCACCTTTGAAAATACCTTCGATGAGCTTACCTTTCTGCGTCATCCGAAATAATTTTGGTAAAGGACGAGGTGGTTGGTAAGTTTCCAAACGCTCAACCGCACGGGGAGAAAGGACGATTACACCATGCTGTGCTTCCCCACCAAGTACTTTTTGCCACGAATAAGTGACGACATCGAGTTTTTCCCAAGGCATATCCATTGCAAATACTGCCGAAGTCGCATCGCAAATCGTTAACCCTTCACGGTTATCGGGTATCCAATCTCCATTCGAGACTCGCACTCCAGAGGTGGTACCATTCCACAAAAACACAACGTCATGGCTAAAATCAACTTCGTTCAAATTGGGTAATTCGCCATAGGGTGCTTTCATCAAACGCACGTCGGACAACTTCAACTCGCTAGTAACATCTGTTACCCATTCTTGACCGAAGCTTTCCCAAGCCAAAATATCGAGAGGTAACTTACCTAAAAGCGACCACATTGCCATTTCCACAGCACCAGTATCAGAAGCTGGAACGATTCCCAGACGGTAGTTTGCGGGAATACCGAGGATTTTTTTGGATAGCTCGATAACTTCGCTTAATCTGGCTTTACCAGCTTCCGAACGGTGCGAACGACCTACGCAAGCATTGGTAAGATTTGTCACAGACCAGCCCGGACGTTTTGCACAAGGACCGGAAGAGAAATGAGGAGTTTTGGGTTTAACGGTTGGGGGGGTAAGAAGTGTTTCTTGCATAGCGTGGAAATTGGGGCTAACTTATGGCTTCGGCTTAAATCATAACTTGTTTGTTTGCTGGGATACAGTTGATTTTCTGTGATTGATTTTTCAATATTTTAGATATTTATTAAAAAAGCAGGTGTAATATCAAGTCTGCTTAATGACTCATAAATAAAAGGTAGGCTCGTAGTAGCGCTTCAGCGCTCCATATTTAATGCCCAAGCACAACTACGAGCCTTAGCGATTTTAAACTTGTTGTAATTTTAGTGGTAAAAAATTGAGTTGATTGGGATTCGTAAATGATTTCAAATTACTATATTGTTGTGTTTCTAGCTTTGAAATACAGAAAATTAACCAGATTAAACCTGTAGCATAACCTGCCGTTATATCAGTAAGCCAATGTACGCCTAAATACAAACGACTAAAACCTATTGCCGTAATTAAAGCTACAGTTAGAGTAGAAATTTGCTTTTCGTACTGAGGAAATTGCTTCATCAAAATATACCCTATATATCCATAGACCACGATTGATACCATTGCGTGACCGCTAGGAAAGCTGTGATGACCGACATGAATAATCCGATCCCAAAGTACCGGACGCGCTCTTGCAAATAATACTTTTAAAATACAATTAAAACCGATTGCGCCGATTGCAGCTATGATTAAGTTATTTGCTTCTTGACGACGGTTTGATTGTAACAACCAACTTCTAAATCCTAAACAAAGTAGTAGTAAAACTGTTGGGTCGCCAAGAAAAGTAACAGCAATCATAATGCGGTGAAGAAGTGGCGAATGAATATTTTGAATTCCTAATAAAATACGTTCGTCAAGACCCAATCGATAAAGCATCGCAGTGCAAAATACAAGAGTAGAAATACCCGCGATAGAAATAAGCTGACTGCTGGCTAGATTTAATTTTTTTTGCATCTGCAATTGTGAGAATATATTGGAACGAATTGCGTGTTGATTGTTTTTGTTGAAGTGATGACGATCTGGAATTACTACGTTAGATTGTTGAGTTGAAGGTTGAAGTAATTTACTATGTTTTTTCCGATAATCTAAAATTACTTCTTTGAGAAGCGATGCAATGGCATTATGATTAAAATTTGGATTAAAAATTACCAGCACATTTCCTGTAATAGTATTTGCACAAACCTGCTCGATAATTTCTGCTTGTAATAATCTCAATTCTAAATATTTCTTTAGAGCTTCCGAATGATAAAGTCCGTTGACTTTATATCTAGCTCTCCCTTTAACAGTGGTATGTATTGGTTGAATCATAAATGTTGGAAGTTAGGAGTTAGTCCAGAGACGCGAAAGTTAGTGTTGCACGAGTTCCTCACGAGTCAAAACTGCGACATCTAGAGGCAGTGTTTCGTGCAATCTTGTTTGTACCGTGCGAATATCACCTATTTAAAATCTGATAAAAACTGGTAATAATTATGATTTCATTATCCTCATCAGCACCTTTTTCTAAAGTTAATACCCTAATTCTGACTTGTTTGAGATTGTTTGCACCATATCTTTGAGCATAATTCCAATCGCTCATGACTACATTTCCCTTCTCAAGCAAGGTACTTCCCATGCTCAAAAGTCCGTTTATAGATGGTTAGTTGGGGTGGGGCAGGGCTACTTACGGTATTGGTTGTTTATAAATGGTTGGTTGGGATGGGGCAGGGCTACTTACGGTATTGGTTGTTTATAAATGGTTGGTTGGGAT
>CAXTCQ010000296.1:0-10427 GCA_964242965.1 uncultured Calothrix sp.
GAGTTAGGAGTTAGGAGTTAGGAGTTAGGAGTTAGGAGTTAGGAGTTAATAATTAATTTTCTTTTTTCTTCCTCTACTCCCTCGACTTCCTCTACTCCCCGAATCGAATATTGTAATTCCAGTTCGTTCAATAGTTTGGGTAAGTCCTTCTGAGAAACCTGACGATGACCAGTCTCAACTGCATCAACCCACGAAATACTTTTCCCCATCGTAGAAGCAAAATAAGACCTAGACCAGCCTTTTGTTTTTCGGGCTTCTCTAATTACGTTACCTGAAGGAGGCTGAATATGAAGTTTTTTCTTCCGGACACTGTTTGCTGTATCCTGAATCTCAGGTATTAGCTGTTCGCATCCTTCAATTGGATGATGAAAGCGCCATTTAGCATTTAGCAAATCATCCCAAAAACCTATCGGTCTTTTAGTATTATCCCTAACTGTTAACCAAGCTGAAGCTGTTTCGATTTCAACTTGCCATCCTGCTTCTTGAACTACATTCAAATCAGTTTTAAAGTCGTCAGCTAATTGTCGTCTTCGCTGCCTGTCATGATGGGCTAATTCTAATTGATGCTTACCGTAGGCGATTTCAAAGAGAGTTTTTCCTATCTGGCAATCCACTAATCCAGGCTTTATCTGAAAAGTCAGCCAAGTTAGCAATCTTGCAGCACCAACATTTTGTTTACCAATACTGAATAGTTTTTGTACGGTTTTCTTAGTAATGATTCCGATATGTTGATTGGGTTCATTATTCAGAAAATATTTAGTCCAAGCACCAGGTTTACCAATTACTTTTAATCCGGCAAGTTTGCTATTACCATTTTTATCAGTAGTGAATTCTCGCAAAACAGCAATGTCCCAAATCTGGATATCAGCAACAGTGAATCCTGCCTTCCCTTTTTTCGACCAACTAATAGAAGCTTGTACTTGTGCAGGTTGTCGCACCAGGTTATACAAAATTAATAGCTGTTGTGGTTTAGATAAATCTCGACGTTTAATTAGACCCGTGTATTCAAGTAATTGCTTATCGTCAATGGCGAAATTGCCTTCGCAATCATCTTTAAGGTTAGTTACTAAAGCGCAGTAAATCAAGTGGATAGCAACTGCCCTAGCATCAAATTTGTCAATAACAGCTAAAGCGGCTTCTTCAGCAAGAATTTCTGGATGCGGACTTTCTGCATCGTCTGTAACGTGGTAACAAATTTTTCCTTTGCTGCTAGGAACTTCTTTTTCATAGCTCAAAGAACCACTTCCATCTGTTTTCCAAGATAAATCCATTTTCTGAGATAAAATTTCTGCAACACCTCGCAAAATTAGTGACAGTGCAGCAATATTAGTTCCATCAATAAATAAGGAAGCTTTTTTAATAGGCTTCGTTTTTGCTAAAGGCTGTTCTTTCTTTAATTGTAATTTAGATAAAATATTTTTAAGTATATTAATAACCGACATTGGTAATTTAATAGAAGCTTCTGTAAGTGACGCATTATTATCTTGAGAATCTGAGCTATTAATATTGTTATCTTTTTTTGGAAATAAAAAGCAAAATAAAAAAGTAACCCGACTCCGTAAAGTTTCTGCCAGCTGTTTCATATCTAATTTAATTTAATGAATATTTAAAATTTTATAAACGTTTTCTGGATAGTTAAAGTAAGTGCTTCATGTTAAACTAAAGCGCTTATAAGTAGCAAGTTCCTGTAATTAATGCAACTTTTTTGCTCATCTCATCGATATGATTTAACTTCGTCATTAACAGGACTTACGCATTGAAAACCTGAAACCTCGATCCCCCCTAGCCCCCCTTAAAAAGGGGGGAATCTATAAAGCCCTCAAGAGGAGCGGGGGTTGGGGGATCTATAAAGCGTAAGTCCTAATTAATAGAAAAACCCGGTTTTTTAAAGAGATTAACCGGGTTTTTATTTAGTAAATATCTACAGAATATAGCCTGAGATTAGCCCGATATACTTATGCCGAGAATTTGTTTTTTCATCGAGCCAATTTCTGCGGCTAACTCTTTACGATTTGATTTTTTTAACAGGTAGCGGCTAGTAAACCAAACTGTGTAGCCCATACCAATAAGCTCAAACAATGGTTGAGCAAGGGGGATACCATTAAATGCATTTAATACTGCCAGTACCACTCTTAATGAAATAATTGCTACTACTAATAAAGCAAAGCTGAGAACGGGCAGCTTATATTCTTGATAAAACCGAGAGATGTAGTCGGGTAGCTTTGCTAAAAATTCAGAAATTTTTCCACCCATATCTTGTAATTCGCTTTTGGATGGAGCTTCAACTGGTGGATTTTGTAATACTACTGCTCCTGAAGTCGAATCCGCGTTGATATACTCTTGTTGCTGCTGGTAGTCTTGTTGTAATTGGGTTTCCATAATTTTGCTCCTTTCGTGTAATAACAATTGTTTTTTAATTGGAATTTTGAGTTCGCAGCTTTAGCTTTTTAACAAGGCAACGGTTACTCTCATCTCTACAAATGAGACACCTTTTATTTGACGCGCTAGAGGTGCAACTTGATTGCACTTATCCGAGACATTAGAACCCTTATTTCTAAAAGAGCTAGGGTTTATTGAATTTCATTAAGACTGCGATTACTCTTATTTAGACCTTTTTATCGAAACTTTGTATCAATCGCTTGGAATATGTCTTTATCTACCGTAAGAAAGATTAATAAAACTTTATACTAATTAAGGCTTAGGAGCCGAAAATAAACATTTTTATTTTGAACTCAATGTAAGGTTTTATAAATAATTTAAATAATTAGTACAGCAATACCACTATTAGGATTGAGCCATTTTTTGGATGGCTAATTAATAAAAAAAATGCTAGAAAGTGGTCACGCTATACTAGAAAGTAGTCACGTATTGCAAGCTAAACTCCTTATGGAGACGAGCTTTCAGAGAAGCCTTACATTTTAAATATTAACAATAAATAACTTTTTACTAAGCTAGTTTAATTAACTCCTAAGAGGGAGGGCTGAACAAATTTTTTTTTTTAAGTTAGAAGCGTAGGTTAAATGAGGTAAAAAAAATATGGCATTACAAAAAATTAGTGATTTCGACCAAGAATACCGTGACGCTCTTAATGGTAAAGATGTCAAAGGTATGAGTGTTTACGCCGAAGGAAATAACGAAAAGATTGGTACAGTCAGCGATGCTTTAATTGATGAATCCGGGCGGTTTCGCTATCTAATCGTTGACTTAGGTTTCTGGATTTTTGGTAAAAAAGTATTGCTGCCTGTAGGTCGTAGCAACTTCGACCTTAACGCTGACCGCGTTTCTACGGCAATGACGAAAGCACAAGCAGAAAATTTACCCGAATACAAAGAGGGTATGCCGCTTGATTACGATTATGAGGAGCAGGTACGTGGAGTATATCGTAACCCCGCTTCTTTAGCATCCGCAGATTACGACCGCAGCACCTACTCCTACGCGCAAGATGCAGATTTGTACGATACCAGCCGTAGTGCTGACCAAACAATCAAACTTTATGAAGAAAGATTAGTTGCAAACAAGCAACGTCGCAAATCTGGAGAAGTCGCAATTGGTAAACACGTCGAAACTGAAACAGCAAAGGTTGCGGTTCCAATTGAAAAAGAGCGAGTAGTTGTAGAGCGAGTTACCCCCAGCGATGCTGGTAAAGCAGTTGATCCCGAAGCATCAGCTTTTCGTGAAGGGGAAGTTGCACACGTCGAACTTTACGAAGAAGTACCTGATGTTCGCAAAGAAGCATTTGTGCGCGAAGAAGTGACAGTTAAAAAAGTTGTTGATACAGACACTGTAGAAACAAAAGAAACAGTGCGTCGTGAAGAGTTAGATGTTGACTCCCAAGGTCGTCCAATTACTGATAAAACCAAAACTTTATAACCCGAAGCTTGATAGCGTTTGAAATAGCGGCAGTAGGCAATTAAATTTGCCCCGATATTGACTCAAATTACTTTAAAAAGGAGGTCAAAGTGACTTTAATTCAGCAGTTACGCAAAGTATTAACGGCTCTTGTTTTGGTTTTTGTATTGACCACAACTGCTGCCTGTAGTGGTGTTCAAGCTAAACAACCAACTAATTTACCTGCTGCCAGTGGGAAGAGTGATTATTATGTCCAATTGGAGCGCGGTAACACTTTACAAGGGCAAGATTTCGGCAATTGGGTTGTCAGCACTGCTAAAGGACTCGTTCAAGACGCTTACGTGCGTGACAATAACAAATTAGGTGTTGTAATTACACCTCAAGTCCGCCCTTCAGAAGTGAAAACTCTTGCAAAATCAGTACTTCAAGGTTTCCACCAAAATTTTCCCGCTCAAGACTTGACTGTATTGGTCTACGCACCTGATAAAAAGCTGGTTTTGACAGCTAATTACGATACTCAGTCCAAGCAGATTAAGTATGATTCTCCAGCTTAAAGCTGTTGATTGAAAAAATATTTATTAACACAAAGGAAAGCAACAAAATGTCTAGTAGCGACCAATATAAACGTCAAATCATGAATGATTTGGCTCACGGAAATAGCGAACAACTCGATGATACCTCGATGAATGTGGCACAAAAGTACGAAAATTTCGATGATTTTGCCCAACGCTCATCGCATGAAGAACGCCGTAACTTTTTTGGCAAGTCTTTGCATCCAGACCGCATTCCCACGGAACAGATGGAACCGGAATTACAAAAGGCGATCGCACAAATCAAACCAAACGAACGCGATGATGTTGCCCGTGCCTTTTTCAAGCACTTGAAGGAAAGAGGACTCTCCGACCGCAATTTGGAGCAGCAGTTAGGGTTATCAACTCATAACCCCAATCATATGAAACCAGAGGATGTCAGCAAACTCGCAGCTTTCGTCTATCACAACCATCCAGATATTTTCCACAACGTTTTAGCAGAGCAACCTGCTATTGTGAAGTTTCTCAGCAACCCCTTAGTAGGAGCAACTGTAGGGGCAATTACTGCTAAATGGTTTGGCAGTCACAAGTAAGCTTTCATCTAGAAGACGTTCTCAATTGCCTAAAATACGGTAGGGGCACAGCAATGCTGTGCCCCTATAATTTATTTTATTTAAGCGTATCTTTATTTACATAATTATTTTAAGTAGTTGAGGAAATCGCTAACTGACTAAGACATTTTAAAATGCTAAGAACATCATACAATTCATTGTCAGGATTTCGGAGTTCAAATACTTTAGAGGTAGCATACTGTGGGGTTTCTCCTTTCACTAATTTCAGAAATGTAAAACTCCCTCCAGTGGTAATCATACCAAAACTAGGCTTTTCTTGGTATGGGTTTGCTAACATATAAGCTAGGATTTGAGCCAGTCCAGCTTCTATAGAAAAAGCTGCTTGTTTGGATTCGATGGTCATCACCCAGAGTTGTTCTTTTAAAACTAAGGTATCCAAGCTACGCTTGATAACAGTATCTTTATCTGCTACGGAAATTTCTATAGATTTTTCCGATTTAACATAAAACGGGGATAAATAAAATTCACCAATAAATAAAAGTGGGTCTAACACTGACATTTTTACGACATTTTCAAGCAGAGGCGGATACCTTAATAAATTAAAATATCCTGCCTGAACTTTGTCTAATTGTTGTTTTTGTATTTCAGTAATTTCAGGTAAATTATCTTGCCATTCTCTAAAAAATTGCTTATCCCTAATTAGCTGTAGTCCGAATAGAGTTTCTAATTCTAGTAAGGTAATATCTTTCGCTTGGATTGTCTGTACCATAATTACTAGAAAATGGTCAATACATACGTATTATATGTCATTGCGATCGCCCTATCAGTCAGTGCTGGTAAGCTCTCTACCCATTCTGTGAAAAAATCAGCTTTTGTAATTAATTCCAAACCAAATTTCTCTTCTAATTCATAAAGACTGATATCCCGCGCTTGAGTTGTTTGTACCATAATTGCTATGAAATGGGGAATATATAGGTATTGTATGGCATTGCTCCAGTTTTCCGTAAACTTAGATCAGTAGCGATCGCTTTAAGAAAGTGCCGGAGGCATATTGCACTAGTTCCTCCCGCAGACCAACCCGATGCAGATTGTTCGATTCGCTACCTGCGGCAACCTTTTCAAAAAGAGCCAGATTTTGCCGTTACTAGCATTAATTACAATTTACGGGAATTATGGCAGCAGGGCACTCAACCGAATTAAGCTAAGAGAGTGTTTATAAATTTGGCAAAAACTTTAATTTGTCATGCTGTGGCTTGCCTCCCCGGAGGGGTACGTAGCGGTAGCGTAGTGAAGCATCTCTTGACTACAGATCAAACCCTAGATTCTACCCTTCGCGAACGCTTCGCGAACGTTCCGCTTAGGCTCCACTCAGAATGACAGATTTATTTATAAACGCCCTCTAAGAGTTAAGCTTAACAAGTAGGAATAGTCAAATGCTCTTAAGCATTAAACGTATTAATGTTCCACCTGGGCAGCATGTGTTGTTGCGCGATGTCACTTGGCAAGAATTTGAAACAATTCTTGATGAACTGGGCGAACATCGAGCCGCACGAGTTGCTTACAATCGGGGAATATTAGAAATTATGACACCGTTGCCAGAGCATGAGTTTGATAAAGAAATTATTAGCGATTTATTAAAAGCACTTTTGGAAGAACTTGATATTGAATTCGTTAGCCTTGGTTCTACCACTTTCAAAAACCAACAAATGGCTCAAGGCATAGAACCAGACCAATGTTTTTATATTCAAAACGAAAGCAAAATACGCGGCAAAAAAAGACTCGATTTAGCAATAGACCCTCCACCAGATTTAGCTTTAGAAATTGATATTACCTCTCGAACTCACCCAAATATCTACGAAGGGTTAAAAGTACCCGAACTTTGGCGATTTGACAAAGGGAAACTACAAATCTACCTACTCCAAGGAAATAAATATATTGCTTCGCAGTCAAGCTTAAACTTTCCCGATTTACCATTAGTTGATGTTATTCCCCAATATCTTGAGCAAAGTCAAATAGCTGGTAGAAATGCAACGCTCAAAGCTTTTCGTCGTTGGGTGAGAGAGAAAACGCAGCAATAAAAAATATAGTAATTTTATATTATTTATGAAAATCGCGGGGGCTAGAAACCCGGTATCTTCAAGATACCGGGTTTCTGTAGTTTTCACTTCGGGATTTAGAAATGCTATGTATCATTATGATAACCCAACCGAACCTATAGCTCTAGAAGATTGAGAATTTTTACAATAAACTATTAACTCTCGTTTGTTGAACCAAAATCAAACTGTTGTTCAAGCATATCTTGCTCTTTAATTAACCATTGTTTAAGCGTTTCTTCTGAAGGAAGCGCGACCATATAGCGCGAGACAAATAATTGATTATCTAATCCGGCTGTAGCATAATGAACAGCTTCCGCATCTTTCTCGGCACAAAGAAGAATACCAACGGGAGGATTTTCGTGAGGATATGCAATGTTTTCTTTCAAATAGTTAAGGTAAAAGTTCATTTGTCCGGCATAATCATGTTTAAACTTCCCTAGTTTTAAATCGATCGCAATTAGACATTGCAAAGAACGATGGTAAAATAGTAAGTCGAGAAAATAATGTTCTCCCGCAATTGTCATTCGGAATTGACGGTCAATAAAACAGAAATCTCGACCCAACTCATGCATAAATTCTTGCAGATGATTAATTAAAGCTTCTTCGAGGTCAGATTCTGAATAGCTTGCTCGTTCTTCTAATCTTAAAAATTCCAAAATATAAGGGTCGCGTAACAAGTTTTCCGGACTGTCAATAATTTGTCCTTCATTCGTAAGTGCTAAAACAGCTTCTTTATCTTTAGATAACCCTACCCGTTCGTAAAGCATACTGTTCATTTGACGCTTTAATTCCCGTTTAGACCAGTTACTTTTCATACACTCTAATTCGTAGAAAGCACGTTTAGTAGTGTCCTCTATACGAGTTAATTCAACTATGTGCGTCCATGAAAGGGTAGACAGCAAGCACTGGTAATAATTGCTATCTTGCCAACTCAGCGATGGGTTCTGTAATTCACGAGCTTGAAGGGCGGGAAATAAGTTGTGGGGGAGAGTTTTAAATTCGGCAGCCACTGGCTGCCGAATTTGAAGCTGGTTTACTGGTATACTAATTACAGGAAAAAAAGCAGTTATATTTTCATCTTTTGCTAAAGCCGGATAAGTTAACGCAAATTGCCGAGAATTTTTTAAGTTACGGTCAGATAGGTTGTCTATTTTTCTACTTTTTAAATCGTCGGCTAGTTTCTTAATTAATTGCGTGCCGTAAGCAGCCTTATCGACTCCGTTTTGCTCGTACTCAATAATGTACGCACCTATAAACCAGTTACGAATAGTCAGAATTTTGTTAACCGCTCGTGCGGCTTGAGCGAGAGTTGTGTTGTTAATGTTACTAATATCGTCAATAAGTTCTGCACCTAAGCTAGCTGCATATGTAGCGTTATCCAAATTACCACTAAGGATATCGGCATGGGGAGTGACTACCTGCGTCCAAGGTTTTATTTGATAAGCGCTACTCATGGAGTTTTAGGTTTTGACGTGGAGGTTGTTTCTATTTTGACACTTCAAACAAGTAGCCGTCAGCATGTAGCCTTTGTTATTGTGGCTATACTACAAATTTCTTGGTAAATGTTGGGTTACGCGATCGCATAACCCAACCTTGGAGAGACGCGATATATCGCGTCTCTACATCCCGCAAATTTAATGACATGGATCGCTACTGGTGCATGTCAAAAGAATCCGGGTTTCGTAAAGTTACCCGGATTCTGGGCAAGAGCAAAAGGATCAAAATTAATACTCCAATACATACTGCGTTAAAATTAGACTGTAATCTAAGCGCGGTAACCTTCATATATGGCAGACCGTTCTAGCTCACCTCCAACGTCTCTTGAATTGCTGCTTGATGAAATTCAGGCAACTCAAGCGAGAGTATTGGGCAGATTTACTCGATACCTTGCGTCAGTTTCGACAGAAAATTCCATCAACTGCCCCATCCGTTGTCAATGTCGAACAAGCACGGAAAAATCAAGCAGCGATAGACCTTTTGGACTCTTGGCTTGGCGACAATGAAGATGCGTCAGAACATCAGCAAGCTTGGGAATTTTTGGAAACAGCTCTTGATGAAGATCGGTTGTCGGATCGTCTCTTATTCCCATGAGTCGTTTGATTTTGTTAGATTCTGGTCCACTGGGGATGGTAACGAATCCCAAAGCGAAAGGCATTCCCCTTGACTGTCAACTATGGCTCAAATCTCTCCTGCGACGAGGAGAAAGGGTTGCTATTCCTGAAATTGCAGATTATGAAGTGCGCCGCGAGCTTCTTCGCGCTGGTTTATTACAAAGTTTACGTCGGCTTGACAATTTTGTTGCAAACACTCGAATATATTTCGATCTACACAGATACAATGTTGCTAGCGGCTAAACTGTGGGCAGAAGCTCGGCAAACTGGACAACCTACTGCGGATGCTAAAGCATTGGATGGAGATGTTATCCTGTCTGCTCAAGCCCGTCTTCTGTGTGATGAAACGACAGAGGTAATAATTGCGACAACTAACGTAGGTCATCTGTCCCGGTTTATCCCAGCGTTGGATTGGCAATCCATTGACTGAACTTGATAGAACTACAACAATATTAATTGACTAATGCGTTTTAATATATTTAGTACTTGTTGTAATTCCGTATCGCGTTCGATTGATAATGCATAAGAACGAGCATATTGTGGCTTTTCTTGCTGAACTAATTTTATAAAAACAAACTCTCTACCGTTGACAAGTAACCCAAAAGTTGGTTTTTCAACATTGGGAGTATCAAGCATATAAGCAAGTGCTTGGGGTAATGCGGTCATGACATCAAATTTAGTGCTTTTTGATTCTATAACTAAGACCCAAAGACGCTTTTGGATTACCAAAACATCAATATTACCTTTAACTATAATGCTTTCATCTTCAGCAGAAATATCAGTAGATTTTTCAGTTTCAATTTCAAAAGGTGGCTGATAAAAACCTGCTAAATCTAGCAGTGGAGATAGTACTACCATCTTCACTGCTTCTTCTGACATTGGACGACGTTTAGTTAAATTTAAATAATTGCTTTTAATTCGTTCTAACGATAAATTTTCTACGTCAGTTGGTGATGGGAAATCATTTATCCATTCTGGGCAAAATTCAGCATTTGTAACTAACTGCAAACCAAATTTTTCTTCTAGTTCGTAAACACTGATGTCCCGTGCTTGTATTGTTTGCACCATAATTGCTAGGAGAATTACAAATATATATGTTTTATACCGTAGGGGCACGAT
Organism: uncultured Calothrix sp.; assembly: GCA_964242965.1. GTDB lineage: Bacteria > Cyanobacteriota > Cyanobacteriia > Cyanobacteriales > Nostocaceae > JANNFJ01. The sequence goes on from CAXTCQ010000296.1 coordinate 10,278, forward strand.
ATACCGTAGTGACACAATGTACCGTAGGGGCACGATATACTGTAGGGGCACGATATACCGTAGGGGCACGATATACCGTAGGGGCACGATATACCGTAGGGGCACGATATATCGTGCCCCTACAATACCGTGGGATAACGAAAAATTCTT
>CAXTCQ010000297.1:0-10393 GCA_964242965.1 uncultured Calothrix sp.
GAGGTGGGTCGCTAAAAAGTACGTGGGGATAGCAATCAATGTCAAAATTTATATAAGGGTAAACATTGACAATATAAGGTATCGGATTGTCAACATTACTTGATATCTGAAAATTTTCAAGTTCTGCGCCTGGTTTTTTTTGAATTACGGCATTGTACACAGAATAGGATGGACCATCGACTTTACGATCTATTGTTAAAATTCGTCCTCTAATTCCATCGACCCCATTTGAAAAACTATTTGGATTGGAACCGTCACCGTTGCTATAAAGACATTTCCAGCAAATTTTATATTCTTTTTCTCTTTGTTCTAAAGAAGGCTTTGAGTTTGGGGATAGACTTGGGGGACGGAAAAAATAATCAGCGATCGCACCACCAAGTGCAGACCCCACAGTTCCACCAATTAATCCGCCTATAAAACCACCCGGCGGGCCAAGTATCGCGCCGCCAACTAAACTACCAGCAATTGAACCAGCAACTCCGCCAGCAGCAGTCACGAGAGCAGCGCCTGGAGGCTGACCGCTTAATAAACGAATACCAACATCTACCGCACCCGCTACTAATGCCCCTGTGACTACTGTGGATGGTGGAGGTAAAGCACTTGAGGGCGGTGGAGGATTTTTTGGTGTGGGTGGTGGATTATTTGGAGTTGGTGATGGGAAAGTTGGCGGCGGCGGCTTTGGTATTACTTGCGTTGCAGTTGTAACACCACCGCCCGGACCTCCCGGTGGTGAACCTGGAGAAGGTCGAGTTGGTTGAGGTGTTGGCTTAGGTGGGTTAGCTGGTTTTGGTCTAGGGGGGTTATATTCGCCACCCTCCAACGACCGTTTTAACGCTTCATCTTGCCTTTGACGTTGAGCTAGTTGACGCTCGTCAAATGTTGTAGGTGTTTTTTCACGAGCAAGTTTAGCTTCTTCACGTCCGCGACGAATAGCCTCTTCGGCATCGGCAGTTTCTTGCCTTTTGCGTTCAAGTTGTTTTTGGGTCATTTCGTCGTAGGACGGTGGATTCTCACGAGCAAATTTTGCTTCTTCCCGCCCGCGACGAATAGCCTCTTCGGCATCGGCAACGTCTTGTCTTTTTCTGTCTAATTGTTTTCGAGTTATTTCATCATAAGTTTCTGGATTGTATTGGTTTCTTTGTGCTTCTAAATCTTCGTAATACCTAGCCCTTGCTCGCTGTTCGAGCATTTGCTGCATTAAATTACTATTTTCTTGAGGGCTAAGGTTTGACATTAATTTTTAAGCAGTAAAAATAGTAGGAATTTCTGTAGTTGCAAGTGGTTGAGCGTATGTCCAAAGTTTGGCATTCCCCGATAAATACTCAGAAGACATTTGTACAGAAACTCTTCCTAAAAATCGATATTTTTTGTCTGCTTCGACGTAAAAGATGCCAGCTTGTGCAGCTCGCTCACTTATTCCCGGTCCTTCAATAGCTGTAGTGTCTGCATTAATGTAAGAGAGTGAAGAGATTGCCCATACTGCTAATTCTTCTAGAGTGTCAACTGAATCGGGTAATTGTATTTTTGTAAAAGCAGTCATAGTTTTTATTTTCTAGTTCAATTCAATATTGATTGATAAATAATTATTCGTAAATAACCTGTTTTATGTATTTCCGGTTATTTACTGATGACCTGTAACTGTTGCCACGAATAGCATTGAGTCATATTTGGTTAATAGCTGAATATAAAAAGTTCCGGATTAACCTGGGGTTGTGGTTAATCCGGAACTAATAAATTTTAGAGAGTGGAAGAATTAAAATGAAAAATAATCGTTTCGGGCAAGCAGCGATTTTGTCCGACTCTGACTATTCTAAAATACGCCGTGAATTTAAAAGCGAAAAATATAAATTGCTTTGGGACTTGGCATGGTACACCGGCGAACGCTGGGGTGCTTTAGTCCAACTCAAAGTTGAAGATGTTTATCATTCCAATGGTAAACCACGCGAAACTATTACTTTTAGAGCGAATACCCGCAAGGCACGACCCGATGGCAAACGTGAAACAAGACAATTACCAGTGCATCCCGCGCTGCGCGACTCACTCTTACAATACAAGCGGAATGCAACAACTTGGATATTTTCAAGCCGAGATGGATTGTCACACATTAGTTTGAGGATTGCAGACAAAATTTTGCGTGGGGCGGTTGAGCGTGCATCGCTCGAACACCGAGGCATTAGCACCCACAGTACTCGTCGTAGCTTTATTACGAAGTTACACGACAAAGGTGTTGATTTATACACAATCCAAAAGATAACAGGACATAGCGACCTCAAAGCTTTAGGACGTTATGTAGAGATTGGGGCAGATAGAGTCAAGGGAGCGATCGCAATTCTATGAAGACCGTCATTCCCACTCCTATTGCAGTAATTCCAAATTTTTTGTCTGTTGAAGAAAACGAGAAACTTCTTGACGACACGCTCAACAATCAGTCTCTATTTATACTTCGTCATTCAGCACCTGGTTATCCCCGTCAATCATCGTTGAGTACTAACAATGGGTTTGAAGATTGGAAACTTCGCGTTAGCAAACAAGCACAGCTTCTGTTACCTGAAATCTTGAAACAGTTTGGTTTACAGCCTTTTGTGCCCAGCAAAATCGAGAGTGGAATTACTGCATATACGGACGGTGGCTTTTTGGGAGTACACGAAGATTGCTTCCCAGCACCAACGAGACTAATTAGCTTTGTGTATTATTTTCACGGCTTACCGCGTGCATTTACTGGAGGAAGGTTAGTTATATATAACAACCAAGTCGATTGCTTTTCTGAACTTGAAAAAGGTCATTCATGCAACCTAATTGAACCAACTAACAATACTTGTGTGTTTTTCCCTTCCAAGTGCTACCACGAGGTTTTACAAGTGGCTTGCAGCAAATTTTCTGAAGCTAGATTTTCAATTAATGGTTGGATTCACGCAAATACCTTACAAACTTGATACACCTTACAAACTTGATATAAATATGAAATTTGGAATCGATATTGGACACAACTGCCACCCGGATGGTGGTGCAGTCGGAATAAAATCCGAAAACTTTCTAAATATGGAAGTTGGTATTTTGGTGATTGAAAAACTTATTGCAGCAGGACACGAAGTGATTAATTGCAAACCAAGCAAAGCGGTGACGGTTAATAACTCATTACAGCAGCGGGTGAATAAAGCCAACTCCGAAAAAGTTGATTATTTTGTTTCAATCCATTTCAACGCCTTTAATTCCGAGGCTTACGGGACTGAGATATTCGCAATTAGCCAAGCCGGAAGAAACCTAGCACAACGAGTCTTAAACGAAATAATTGAATTAGGCTTCTTTAATCGCGGTGTTAAAGACGGGTCAAAATTCTTTGTTGTCAAAAATACCCATGCACCCGCAATCCTAATTGAGTGCTGTTTCTGTGATAGCAAACGGGATATGAATTTATTCGATGCAGAAAAAATGGCTAGCGCAATCGTACGAGGTTTAACAAAATGAGTTTTATTTCTCTTGACTTAGTTCAGTCGATTGTTGATTTGAATGACAAAATCCTTAACAAGACTATTGTCCATCCAGCGAAACTTGCTTTGGCACTTGAAGAAATCGCTACGGACGCTTGGAACCAAGCAAAAGAACTGGGAATGCCAACTTGGCAAGACGTGGAAGATATACAGCCATGCTTGAGGATTGACCCGTGAGCGTGAAAGAAATTAATCGTTACGCGCCTGTAGTGCTTGTATTCTTTGTGTGTTTCGGCGCGGCTGTAGTCGCTGTTATCGATGTCGATTACCGTGATAATTTTATGCGGATTGCAGATGCAATCGTGGTCGGATTTTGGGGATGGATGCAACAACCGCCGAGGGAGTAGGGAGGAGAGGGGAGGGTTACACCCCTACTCCCTACTCCTTAACTCCTAACTCCTAACTCCTAACTCCTAATACCTCAAGAATTTTACTAACTGGCACTTTTTCCTCTTCCAGTACTTGTATTTGGGGTAGTAGCCTTTTGGGTATGTAACGCGATCGCCCAATCAACTTACCATTTTGGTAGTACTGATAGTCATACCAATACTGCTTGTAGTCTCTACCGTTTTTACTAATAATACGTTTGGTGATTCTGCCCGTACCATCCCCTGATGCACGTTTACTAATGGTGGTAGAAGGTAATTCTTCATCTACCACCATTAGTAATTCTTCTATTTCTCGTTTACTAATGGTGGTTGGTGGCATCACCTCTTTCTCTACCACCATTAGTAATTCTTCTTCTGGCTCCCGCATAATCTCATCCCAGTAGGGGTCATGTTTAATGGCGGGTAGGGAGTAGGGAGTAGGGAGTGGGGAGAATAAAGATAGTTGTTCCATTTCTTACACCCCTGTTTGTATTGAGGAATGTAAGTAGGGGTTCCAGTTTGGAAACTGTAAAATTTCCTCTAGAGTTAAGGATTGAAAAGCTGTAATGTTCATAGCAGTTGTTATTAAGTAAAACCACCTTGGCGGGTGGTTTTTTTATGAGCTAATGTGTTGTTGTATACGTATACGCTCACGAAGTAAAGAACGTAGTCAATCCTTTGCCCTAGCAGCAAAGGATTTTTGTTTGAGATTAAAACAATAGCAATCGTCTAGCTCCAATTGCGATCGCGCTCTAAATCTAAAACTACTTTTTCTAAAATCCATTCCTCTGACTTGTAAGGGTTTCTAAGTCGTTGATAGTCAACAAGTCGATTCGCAACATCACTTTGACTATGCAGCAATCGTACTAATTGCCCGAAAAGTTGTCTTGTTTTTGAGTTATGCGGTCTAGGCGTAGGAAAAAGTACAAGAGATAAATTGGAATTTTGGCTTGGGCAGTCTAGAGTTTGCATAGAAAAGATTGAGGTTGCATATAGTTCTCAATCAATCATTGCGAGGTCGATAGTGCTTTCGGCATCCGGATAACCTCGCATTTTAATTTTTAAGGATATTCGCGGAACAATGAAGTACATTATGTAAGGTTTTTATATTAATAACTCCTCTAAATCAATTGCAGGCATCGCTTCATCTTTTCCGAGTCCAAGCGTGTGCCGGATAATTGCAAAATAATTCCGACACGATTCCCAGTACCTGTTTTGGAGGCATCTTCGTATCCAACCTTCCGGATTGTCTATTTTATTAAAACCTCCCCTAATTTTAAAAAGCACTATAGCCGCTCTTAACTCCCAGTTCGGACGCGCTAATACTTCAGTTTCTTGCGAGTCGAATTCGATACCTTCTTTAACGAGAGTCTCTTGGTTGCGGTCAATATCTAGTTGCTGCTGCTGTATGTAGCCTCCGACGGCAGACATATCATTTGGAGGCTGCAAATTGTAAGTCAAATTATCGACTTGTAAATTTTTTTTTGGCTCGCGTTTACGTGGATTTAGCCAGTCAAGCGGTCGCATTACTAACCTGTGAATCTTCCAGGAGAAAGTTTTTACTACACTTATTACTCTCAGGTCATTTAGCAGTTGAAACATGGTTTTTAAGTAGTTGTGTGTATACTTTCTACCACGCCACTTTTCTACCCAAGTGTTGAATTCTGATAGGTCTGGCTCTATTTCTTCTGTTAGGTTCCCTTGCCAAAGTAGCCATTGCCACAATCTTTGTGCTGCATGTGGTACTTTGTTTTGCAGGCAGAATCTTTCGTGTTGTTCTGTCCAGAGATTGGTTGAATTTTCTTTGTTTTGGTGCATAATTAAGGTAGTGATATTCAATAAATAAAAGCACCCACTTTGTAAGAGTAAGGGTGTTTTTTTGTTTACTTATCGACGGGTGGCAAGCAACTTGCTGACTACTTCATCAAGTTCAATATCCGGATTGAGTTGATACCTTCCGACTTTTAAACGAATCCAGTATGCGGCAATCACTAATGTTTCTTGTGTTGTAAGTGCTGGATATTGCGATTTAATAAAATCGCACAAGTAAAGCGAAGCGAATGATACGGCTCCACGCGAGCCGAAACACACTATTAGAAAATCTCGAATTAGAAGTATTAGTTTTATCATTGTTTGTTAGCGTCTATCGCGTTCTAAGTCCATAATTACTTTTTCCAAATACCATTTAGCCGTCCGTCCTGGGTATCCTGCCCTAACGTGCCTAAGTAATCGCTTTGCTACTTCTCTATCTCCCTGTAATCGAGTTAATAAAATGCTTTCGAGTCGGTAAACGTCTTTGCCATAGCGTCGTTTTTTGCGTTTTGGTAGTTTGGATAAGGGATTTGTAAAACCATAAACTGTGATGTAGCTTATGCATCCTGGAATCAGTACTCGAATTATTAATGTTTGAGCTAAAGACCAATCGGGGGATTGCATTGGTTGACTTGTAAATTACAATCCCAACTTGGGGCTTTTCCGGTACTTTAGTCATCCGAGAATGTCCTGTTTTTAAGGGTTCGGGGATTTTCCGGAGCGCTCTAGCACTCCTTTACCTCCTCTTCAAAAACGCGACCGCATACGCAAAAACCGCCACACCATAGGTATGACGGTTTATTTTGTTTCAGCCTCTTGTTCTGAGACTAAGTTATATATTTCTTCCTTTATTTCTTTGATAACCGATCGAAACTCTTGTTCTTTCTCCTTACTTTCGCTAAGACGTACCTCTAATCGCTCCTGATCAGCTTTGACATATGAGACATAAGCGCCCTCAATAAATTCCAGACGCTCTAGAATTTTCCCAGCAGTAGCGCTTCTGTCTTGGACGGTTGACCAAGAGCGATTTTCCCTTGAGCTATTTGTCGAATCAAATCCGATCTGTTTAATCCCATTGCCTCTGCTTGGAACTTGAATGCTTCCCAGTCCCTCTCGCTTATCAAAAACGTAGCCCGAATCGAGTCCTCGGCCAGCTTCTTGGGTCGTGCCATTTTCACTTCTCATAACAATATCCCCATTTTATTGTATGAATAAAACATTTTGTATGAACAAAACGCTTGACAGGTTTCATTCATATAATACAATAACATTAGTTTCCTTCATACGAAACTAAAAAGCTCCCTCCTCTTTTATGCGATCGCACTATCGCTTGGTTACGACCAGCCTGCGGGTAATGCGTTCCCATGCGATTGCTTGAGGACACCTATATAAACCGGAGCTCATCACCCTCACATAGCAGAGAGTGCCCGTGAGGAAACAACTTAACCACCATTAGTAAAGGTAGAAGCAAATGGCTAAAGAGTATGTAAATAGCTGCTTGTGTGGAAATTCTTTAACTCAGGAGGATATCGATAGCAAGCAGTGCCCTGAATGTAAAACCAATATTTCCAACGTCAACGACCGTTGGGAGACGTGGGAGGAACAGCAAATCGAAAGAGCGGAAAGAGGAGAAACGAACCAGAGGGTAGGAAATGAACAAACCGCTTAGATTTTATACCTCTTTTTATTCGGGAGACGAAGGCTTCTTGCTTGATTTACAGAGAGATTATGGTTGTCGCTTGCAAAAGTTGTCGAGCCGAGAACAGCTTTTTCTGTTGTCGCATCTCGCAGCTTACCTCGGTTGTATTGAACCAGGTGAAGTTAGAAGCGAAGTTATTGCTGCTGCCAAAAATATCCAAGACAGAGTAAGCAATAGCGATGTCGAAGGTATTTGTGAGGCACTAATTAATCAAATTCGTTGGGGTAGCCATGCCGAAACCTGATTCACGAACAACATACAACATCGCTTGCATAAAAGTTTTGACTACGCCTGACGACGGAAAATTTATAGGTTGTCGTCTTGAAACCTACAAAAGCTAGTTACAGCAACTGTTTCAGCAAATCAATTTAAGCAGTAAAACCACCAATGGACACAGTTACAGAACACTCCAATGGCAGCAAGAACGGTGTAAGCACCACTAGTAACCCTATTAAGGCTACCCGCAAGAAGCGTTACTTACCTAGCTTGCCGTCTGCATCAAGTGCCAAAGACATGCAACAAGTCCTCTATACGGTACTTGTTGATAGGACTCCCACCGAGTTCGCGTCACTCGATAACTACGAGATATTTTCGATGTCAGATGATGGCTCGTTTCCAATGATTCGGATTTCTCGAATTAAAGCGGCTCGATTAGGCGATCGCAAAGTATTTGAGACTGGCGGCGGTCGCGTTTTTCGAGTCACATTACAGTCACATGAAATCAAAAGTCAAAGCCAGGGTAACGGGTAGTGACCGCTCCCTGGCACTCAATAAAGAGGTACAAGGATTATGCCAGATAAATATGTTGAAAAGCAATTACAGTTCTACTCAAAAGCGACTAGCGAAGCAGCTAAAGATGATGCGCTTTACCGCTTAGGGACTCATTTAGAAGTGATTCCTTGTGATGCCAACGCCAACCTCACCCCTGAAAAGCGTGAAATAGTTATCAATGCGGTTAAAGGAGGCAAAAGTGAGTAATCAAAAATCGAACGACCCCGATTGGTTGACGGATAGGCTACAGCAATTAGCTGAATCCTTCAGAAGTATCGGCATCGAACCAATTTATATTGACCCCAACGACTCAAGAAGTATAGACAAAGGGCTTGCAGAAGTAGACGAGCGGATTCGTGACGTGGCTAAAAGCAAGGACGGGAACAATGACCGAGATTAATCAGCGACTCTACGATGTTTCCTTGAACTTACTGACGGAGTCGCACGTACCAGTACCGCTTGCCGATGCTGTATCCCGCATTGTCGCTACCGACAACCCTGAACTCCCTTACTCAGGACGGAACCTGATTGACAACGAACTAGCGCAACAAGTTCTACCCTATTTAAACAAGGACGACCACTAATGCAAAGCGACGCTACCGCGTATTTAATCGCGGCGGCGACGCTTGTCGTCGCCACGCACTTGTACCAACAAAATCATCAATTAACAGTCAAAATTGACACCTGCAACACCGAATATCGCGGTTTTAAAGAAGGGGTGATTTATGGAAAATAACCGACTTCGACGGGTGGAATGGGTCGATCTACGACTGCCAACGTTAGGGGACTTTGATAAGTTTTTGGGTTGGGCTATTGGTCGGGCTATGTTTTCGGGTTGGCTTTTCTCCATTAGCACCGTTCGCGTTGCAGCCAAAATCGTTGTATCGGTTTGCGACCAAACCGAACGCGCCAGTCGTCACCTGCTAGCGGTTTACGAACAAATGCCGCACATGGGGGTAATGGGGGCGAACGTCATTGAAACAACTGCTGTCCTAACCTCATTAGAACCTGAGAGCGTTATCACAGACCTAATTCGAGCCATCGAAGGTAAACACGTTCTCATCGTTGGGGATACCGGAACGGGTAAATCAACGATTGCCCAATGGCTCGCTTATCAAGTAGGAGGGGAAATTACAGTCTATGACCCCGATGCCTCTCCTGAAGAATGGGCGGGGTTAAATGTGGTTGGTAGGAAGGGAAACTTTAGTGCGATCGCGTCATCGATGACGGATGACCTGGACGAACTACAGCGACGTATCGAACTACGCGGGGAGGGTGGTGATAAAGCCTTGGCAGGACTGGACTCTATCATCATTGCTGAAGAATTTCCTTTGTTAGTTTCCGAGGTTGAGATAGCCAGCGAATGGCTGATTAAGCACGGCAACAGAGGCAGGAAGCCTAAGCGATTTATCGTTGCTTTATCTCAGGATGACTCGGTTGCCGCGTTGGGTATTGAAGGTCAAGGTAACGCTCGCAAGAACTTTCGGTTCGTTCGACTTGGAAAATTCGCGGTTAATCATGCCAAAAAGCTTGGTGATAAAGCAGTTGAAGATTGGTTGAAGTCGGGTAAATACCGTTGTATGGTCGAAGATTCACCCTGTCAGCTGCCAGATTTAAGTAGTTTCAGTATGTTTGTACCAAGGTTGTCGATCCAACCGAGTTTTTCGGATTCAAAAATGCCTGAAACTACCGCAGAACAAGCTTTAGAGCCGATTTTGAGCCCAGAAAACCAAGTTGATGAAACAATGATAAAAGCTGTAAAAGCCTGTATACAGGCAGGTTTGTGCGATAGCAAGCTGATTAAGCAGGTTCTTGGTTTTAGCGGTGGTGATTACAAAAAAGGAAAGCAGGTTTTGGAAAAAATCAAGGAGGAGTTAAGTAAATCATGATCTACAACTCAATTAGCTACGAACGCACCAGGAGAAAAGGTGACGATATCATAACCGCTAAGGTTGATGTAAGCATCGAAGAAAATGACGAACCACAGAATGTTATGGAGCTAGCGGAAGCATTTATTGATACTCAATTGGGTTTTAAGGCTGATGCAGCAGAGAAAAAACTGGAAAAACTCCAGAAGGAATATAACAATCTTGAATACGAGATGAGCAATCTGCAACGTAATTTAAACCATGCAAAAGAACGTTGGGAAAAGACTAAACAATTTTTAGCTAAATATAGTGTTTCTCTTGATGACGATATTCCGTTTTAACTTCAAAAAATTGAATTATGACAAAAATACCAATTAGTAACGCTGC
>CAXTCQ010000298.1:0-6316 GCA_964242965.1 uncultured Calothrix sp.
ATTTGCATGGGATGGGGCGGGTTGATTGGGTTTTTTGATGAACCCGCCTTGATGTGACATTTGTGATGGGATGGGGCGGGTTTATTGGGTTTGTTTATGGGTCGGATATTTCTCTCGTGAACCCGCCCCTACAGGTTACTCTCGACTAATTGGCGGTATTCGCTCTTTTGTTTTACGCCTTTGATTTCTTTCAACAATTCCTTATCTTTGAAAATCTGTACGGTTGGTGTACCGTTAATTCCGGCATTCTCCGCAATTCCCCGGTCTTTGTCGATATCAATTTCGACAAAGTGGATTCTACCGTCAAACTCGTCTACTACTTTATTTAATATGGGTTTGAGGGTGTGGCACGGACCGCAACCGGGAGAAACGTATTTGACCACGATTAGGCGATCGCTTTCATGAAACAACTTCCGCAGTGCTAAACCGCCTTCGTGGCGCGTTGTATCGATATCAAATTCTTTGTGGGTAAGAGTTTTGTTATCAGTGGGTTGAGCTTCTAGGTCGTTATCTGGTGTTTCCGATACGCGATGGAATTCCTGAATCAAACCATTTACCGATAACCAACGTTCAGCTAACATTGCCGCCGCACAACCGGAACCCGCTGCTGTAATCGCTTGGCGATACTCGTGGTCTTGCACGTCGCCTGCTGCGAATACGCCTTCTAAGCTCGTCTCTGGCGTACCGGGCTTGGTAAGAACGTATCCTACCTCATCGAGTTCGATTTGCCCCTGAAATAAGGATGTATTGGGCTTGTGACCGATGGCGTAAAATAAACCTTTGGCGTGTAATCGGGTTTCTTCGCCCGTTTTGCTGTTGCGAACTCTCACGCCTTCCATGTGTTTCTCGTCCCCGAAAATATCCACCGCTTCGGTGTTCCAATGTACTGTGATTTTCGGGTTATTTAAAACGCGGTCTTGCATGGCTTTCGATGCCCGCATCTTCTCGGTACGCACCAGCAAATTCACCTTTGAACCATATTTAGTTAGGTAAATCGCTTCTTCCGCAGCCGAGTCACCCGCACCAATTACCGCTAGTTCCGCACCGTGAAAAATCGGTGTAGCACCGTCGCAAATCGCACAAGCCGAAATACCGCGACTCCAAAATTCATGCTCGTTAGGCAAACCCAAACGTTTTGCAGTTGCCCCAGTTGCTATAACAATACTATGGGTCTTAAATTCTCTTTCTTCCGAGCGAACTGTAAACGGACGCTGGCTTAAATCGACCGAAATTACATCCTCTGTATATAACTCTGCTCCCCAGCGCTCGGCTTGCGCTTTCATATTGTCCATCAATTCGGGACCAGTTATACCATTGGGGAAGCCGGGGAAATTTTCGACTTCGGTTGTCGTCATTAACTGTCCACCAGGTAAACCACCTGCTTGGAAGCCTTCAAATACAATCGGTTTGAGGTTGGCACGTCCTGCGTAGATAGCAGCAGTGTAACCTGCGGGACCCGAACCAATAATTACTAAATTTTCTACTGTGGGATTTGTCATAACTACTTATACGAACTCATAGCGACTACGCTTTATTTAGAATAACATATTCAAGCTATAAGTTGCGAGTCTAGTTTTTATCGTTATGAGGCAGGGTTTTGATGCGCTTAGGTAAAAATAAATCTTTACCTGCCACATTCATTTTTTTTACTTACGCAAAGCCCCCTTTTTTAAGGGGGGTTGGGGATCTTCAAAGTCTATAATGCCAAATTTTTTATTCAACAGCAAAGCCTGTTAGCTGGCGCATTTTAGGTGTGTGGAATCCAATTATGATGTCGGATTTGGGTACTCCCATTTCAATTAACTCGCTGGCGATATCCACTTCTGTGGTGTTTTCTTGGATACAGATTTTTTCGTTTTTAATATCTAGATGCATAATTGGGCTATAAATTCGCTCTTGATTGTTCCAGCCTATGCTAATTATTTGATAATGGTCGCGTTCAATGTCAAAAATTTGTTCGACATCAATATTTCCATAGCTAGGTTTATGGAGTGCATACTTAGCGAGTAGTACTTTCACTTTGTCTCTATAAGAATTTAACTTATCCATTGCGCGACTTCCTCGGTTTCAACATTGTAAACAACGAGTTTTAACTGATTTTCACTTACTACTGTTTGAGTAAATGGCAGGGTGAAAAAATTGATATAAGTTGGTAAAGGAACAGCTAAAAATCATGTCCTACTTGGTTCTTTATCGCGTAGTGCAATGCGATAATTGATAAATTGCCCTACAGCAGTGTGAAACTCGGAAATTTTTGAAGCGCTAGCAAAAGTTTTAATTCCAACAGCTATCTTTTCTCCAGATTTTTCTGCTGCTATTAGGCGTTCGGCACCTAAATCTATTTCCAGACTAACACCACCAGAGCTAATATTAAGTGGGTCATCTGTGATGTTCCAGCCGTCTTTTTCCAAGGCTGACCGAACAATATAATGAAATAGGTAGCGAGCCATATATCGAGTTGATTTATGCAGTTTTCAAAGGCACTTTAATATTTTCGACACGTCAAGCACTTAATAGGAAGTGTTTGTATATATTTACTATTTTACAGCAGTTTTCATCTAATTAGACGACAAAGAGCGCCTCTGCGCGATAAAAAACATGTAATTTACTTACCTGAAAATGGCTAACTTGGATTATTTGTTGAGAAGCTTGGGTTTTTGATGAGGTACACTCGAAGGTGTCCGCCTTCAAGCAAAAATATTGCATGTCTCGTTGGTTCAACATCGCAGGTCCCTGTAAAGCCGACAAACACTACATGCTGTCGCCCACCAGTCGGCTACCTGATTTGGAGCAGCTAATTGAGCAAGAAAGTTATTTTGTAATTCATGCACCGCGCCAAACGGGTAAAACTACCGCAATGCTAGCGTTAGCAAAACAACTTACAGAAAGTGGAAGTTACGCAGCAGTAATGGTATCAGCAGAAGTGGGAAGCCCCTACAGTCATGACCCAGGTGCAGCAGAATTGGCAGTTCTCGGTACTTGGCGCGATACGACTGCAATTCGCTTACCTCAAGACCTACAGCCCCCAGCTTGGGTTTATGAGGAACCCGGACAGAGAATTCGAGCTAGTTTGCAGGCTTGGGCACAAGCCTCGTCACGACCTGTGGTACTGTTTATAGACGAAATTGACTCTTTACAAGATGAAGCGCTTATGTCGGTTTTGCGACAATTGCGCGATGGTTATCCCAACCGTCCTGAAAACTTTCCACTATCTGTAGGTCTGATTGGTTTGCGAGATGTACGCGATTATAAAATCGCATCGGGTGGCAGCATTCGCTTAAATACGTCGAGTCCTTTCAATATCAAAGTTAGCTCTTTTACATTGAGAAATTTTAACGCTGCTGAGGTACAAGAACTATACCAGCAACATACCGACGACACGGGGCAAATTTTCACTACTCAAGCAGCAGCAACAGCGTTTGATTTAACTCAAGGACAGCCTTGGTTAGTAAATGCGCTAGCTAAGGAAGTTGTTGAGAAGATGGTAAAGGATAGAAATATAGAGATTACGCACGAAGATATTTTCAAAGCCAAGGAAATATTAATCGCACGGCAAGATACCCATCTTGATAGTTTAGCAGAACGCCTGCGAGAACCAAGGATACAGGCGATTATTGAACCGATGCTCGCAGGTTCGGAATTAGGGAATGTACCCAATGATGATATACAATTTGTTATCGATTTGGGTTTATGTAAAATGGACCCGGAAGGAGGATTGGCAATTGCAAATCCCATTTACCGCGAGGTTTTACCCAGAGTGTTAACGGTGACACCGATGGCTTCACTGCCAAAAATCTCCCCAACTTGGTTAACTCCTGAAGGTGAGTTAAATACCGATGATTTATTGCAAGCATTTTTAAGATTTTGGCTACAGCACGGCGAACCGTTACTAGGTAGTACTGGATACCACGAAATTGCGCCGCATCTAGTATTAATGGCATTTTTACATCGCGTCGTCAATGGAGGTGGAACCTTAGAGCGCGAATATGCAATTGGGCGCGATCGCATGGATTTATGTTTAAGATATGGTTCGGTAACATTGGGAATTGAATTAAAAGTTTGGCGCGATAAGAAACGCGACCCACAATCTGAGGGTCTTGAACAATTAGATTCTTATTTAGCACGCATAGGGGTAGATTCTGGTTGGTTATTGGTTTTCGATCGACGTAAAAATGCGCTACCAATTGAAGAACGTCTATCAACTCAAATTGAAACTACAGAAAATAAACGTTCTATTACTGTTATACGGGCGTAGGGAAGTGATAAGTATAGTTTGAATATTTGACTACACGCAGGCCCGATAGCCCGACAGGGATTGTAAATCCCCTGTCTAATAGCAAAAATCCATGTTTATTTGGATTGGCGATATTAATAATGAGCATATATAGCAGCCCTAAATGAATTGTGAAAAATTGCGTAGATGTAGAGACGCGAAATAACGATATTCTCTACAATGCGCGATTTTCACGTAGGCGCACAGCTAGCCCGAAGGGCTTATGATTTAGGATTGCTATATATTTTACTATTTAAATTAAGCTTCATAATTTAGTTACATAGTTAAGTTTATTTGTGCCTACCTACCTACTTAGTTATAACTTAATCTCTCTCCATGACAGGGCTTGGGCAAAACGACTTAGATGTTTGACATTAGTTGTAGCTATAACAATGTAGCGATTAGGGAATTCTTCTTTAAGCATCTGCCAGTGAGTACAAATTATGATATCAACATCAAGTGTTTTATCATCAGATGTCGGCATTCCTCTAACGCGGGTTTCTGCCCACAGTGAAGCAGCTTGTGTTAATAGTGAGGGTGAAACAGGTAAAAAAGTTATTAATTCTTTCAATTCATCTAAGTTTTTAATACTATTAAGATGAGGCTTTTTATTAGTTTCTAAAATCAAGTTTCTCCTAACTTCATAATCACACAAGTCGGAAGAACAAATATAAATACCTTGAGATAGTAACCTGTATAGCCATTGTTCACAATCACTTACTTCACCATTTTTATTAGGATTAGCCAGGATTCCTAAAACCCCTGAGTCGATAAAAACTATCATGACTATGAATATAACTTTTGTCCAGGAAGCCTTTCAGAATCAATTCTTTGCTTAAATTTATCAAATAATTCTTCTCGCTCTTTTGATTCTTCTTCAGACATATTTTGATGGCGTTCTATACGTTGAGCTAAAAGAGCGATCGCTTTTTGATTTTTACGTAACTGCTTGTCTTTATCCCAATCTGTATATGTATCGATAATTTTTTTGTCTTTCTCTAATTGCAAAACTTTTTTCAACGCACTAGCATCTGAAGCTTCTAAAGAAATTGGGCTAAAATAACCTTCCAAAATGAGGTCATAGCCAATGTTGTTGGTATCAGTATTTGGAATCAGCGCCACAAAACGAGCTATATTCAAAATTTTACCGCTAGGGAGTTCCACTGGGTTGTTCATTTGGGCAAAATATATTAGCGATTTGCTTACTAGTTTAACAAATAGTTGAATGGAAGCGCGGTTTTACTCTTGACCTTGCTAATAAGAACTCTCTGATTAAGTTAGTCGGCATAAATAAAGGCTTGTAGTTGCGCTGAAGCGCAACTACAAGCCTTTACATAAATTCATATAGTTTGGTTTTTCTGTGATAGTCTGCTTATTTGCTGATAAAGTTAATATTAAAAAAGAAGCTTTAGCTAAACCCAAGCGTCGGGGCAAGAAAAATAAGTGAATATTTTTTATCCGCGTCTTATAGGCAAAATTCTTACCCTCGATTTGAACTGGTCAACTGTCACTAATGCTCCAAACTCTAATTCTGATTCAAACTGGTGCAAGGCGATAATTATGAGGTCTTCAATACTGCTAGGTAAAGTATCCTGGATACGAACTTGAATAACGCTTGGTATTTCAGCCCCAGTTGATGCAAGTAAGGAGCCGAAGTCTAAATCGTGGGTAAATACAACGTATCTATTTGTTCTTGCTTACTCCATAATTACCGTATCTCGCTGGCGGGGGTCGCCAATACTCGACCAGTGTGTGGCTTCAATCTCATGCTTATCAAAAATAGCAACCCAATCAGGTGACAGATTCATATCGATTAAGATTTTCATGCACTTTGTAGAGGGACTTCAATTTCTTCAGCCCGCCAAGCTGCATAAGCAAGTGCTTCGTAAATATCTGCTTCTTCTAGATATGGATATGCTTTGAGGATATCGTTTGGGGAATGTCCTGATGCCATTAACCCAACAATAGTAATAACAGTGACGCGCATTCCCCGGATACAGGGCTTTCCACCCATCACTTCGGGGTTACGGGTAATTCGAGTGA
>CAXTCQ010000298.1:6416-10342 GCA_964242965.1 uncultured Calothrix sp.
GGAAAATTATTGCGCTACCAGAAATCCTTATAGAGACGCGAAATTTCGCGTCTCTACATTCTTGAATTTTTGTAGAATTTTTGTAGGTTGGGTTACGCGATCGCGCAACCCAACAAATCCAATGTTATTATTGAGTACCCAAATCCAAATATGGGTATCAAGAACGAGAAATTTCATTATGTATCAGCCTCCTACACCTCACGCTTTAGGTGCGATGAGGTCATCAGACACAAGTACTGTATCTTTTAAATAGCCAATAACCGATTTTGGTACGGATGCTTCGAGTGGTACGAGCAAGCGCCATCGCTTTACCATCTTTAATAATTACTACCTCCTATGAGTGTCTGCTCGACTTGAGACATAAGTTGCAGGCATTGATGAGTGAAATTCTGAAGCTCTAATCTGCATTTTCTTGACTTTCCCCCTAGTTGATACTCAAATTTTAATTGTAAGGGCACGGTACTAGCGTGCCCCTACGACCATAACAAGGTTCAATTAGGTTCCAATAGCTGTAAATAAGATAATTTATAGTCGCCGCAGTGGTTTAGACATGTAACTTAGCATGAATCCTAAATCATAATTGAATTGGGATATATGGGAGAAAATAAAGATGCACAGTATCAAGTTGCGCTTTCGTGTAGGGTCAGATGGAATTTTGCATCTCGAAGTTCCAGTGGGCGTTAGAGACAAAGAATTAGAAGTAATGGTTATTTTCCAAGCGATAGAATCCGATTCGCCACTTAAAACACCTGAGAATTCCGGCTGGATGCCTGGTTTTTTTGAGGAAGTGATTGGTGGCTGGGCTGGAGAACCTTTGGAGCGTGGGCAACAAGGAGAATTTGAAAATAGAGAGCAGTTGTTTTGAGATACAAATGTTTGTATCCGACTGTTAAATAATACTAGCTTTGCTGTAACATCTCGCCTTGCAAGGGAACAACCAGAAAATATTTATCTAAGTGTTATAACGCAGATGGAGTTAAACTACGGTGCTTATCGTAGCGCTCAACAAGAACGAAATCTAGCATTGCTACAACGTTTTTTAAGCCAGTTTCGTATTTTGCCTTTAGACAGTTCGTCCGCTGTTATCGCAGGACGAATTAGGGCTGAATTGGCTGCTTTATGAACACCCATTGGTTCTTATGATGTGCAAATAGCTGCTGTTGCCCTTGCCCATAATTTAATACTAGTTACACACAATACAGGGGAATTTAGGCGAGTTCAAGGTTTACAGATTGAGGATTGGGAGATTTAAAAAGTTTACAGACTCAATCTGCGATTGTTCGGCATTTGATGATTGCTTTTTCTAATCAAGTGGTAGCACTGAGATAAAGCCTTGTTCGCCATATTTTAATAGTTTGCCATCGCAGGTAACTAAAACTGCATTAATTACCTGAACCGTTGCCGCCAAAATCCGATCGGCAGGATCTGCATGTAAATCCCCTGGTAATCGCGTACTTTTAATCGCTATTTCTGGTGTCAGCGGAATCAGACTTAGCCCTGGTGCAGATAAAGCATCCCGTATCCAATCCATACAAGGCTTCTCAAACGTTACCCTTTTTTTTGCTTCGAGCATTCCAACGAACCAAACAGAAATTGCGGATACACCCAAATTATTAGACTCACTCGCACGTTTAATCGCTGATAAACAATTTGCCGATAGTCGCTCTGTGTTATTGTTAAGTACCCAAATCCAAATATGGGTATCGAGAACGAGAAAATCCTTCATTACGTATCAGCCTCCCACATCTCACGCTTTAGGTGCGATGAGGTCATCAGACATAATTACTGTATCTTTTAAATAGCCAATAATCGATTTTGGTACGGATGCTTCGAGTGGTACGAGTTTGGCGATCGCTTTACCGTCTTTAATAATGACTACCTCTTCTTTTGTCTGCTCGACTTGAGACATAAGTTGCAGGCATTGTTTTTGAAATTCTAAAGCTCCAATCTGCATTTTCTTGACTTCCCCCGTAGTTGATACTCAAATTTTAATTATCTATTAGCCCTACAATTTAATTTTATTAAGAGGATGTTAAAAGGTCTGTAGGTTGGGGAGCCACTGCGTTGCTTATTTTCCCCCAGTTGTAGCATGTGGCGTTGCAGCGATCGCGCAACCCAACAAATCCAATGCTGCAAATGGCTAAAAATTAGACTTCACACCTGACGGGAAGACGGGGAGTTTCTGGCACTTAGGAAAAATTAGGCTTATGTTATTGTTAAGTACCCAAATCCAAATATGAAATCCGGAATATGGGTTGTAGCAATATAATCCTGCTACCCGACCACAGTCCTGCCTACTGCTGACTTTCCAGAAACGCAAGCATTAACAGGATTTACAAATTTTTAATTGTTTACGATTATTGAGCTAATCTTTCAATTAGAGATAAAAGCATCCGTTCTCGACCGGACTGTTGAGCAGTAGATGAAAGTTGTGCAGGCGCTACGTCTCTAAGTAGACTAAGTTCAGACTTAAACCATCCCTTCACAAATGTTATTATTTCCGTGTCGGCCTGCTGAAAATCCTGTTCTAGATAAGGACATCCGTCCAGTAATAATACAATATCTTCCAAATCAGTACTCATGTATGGGTTTTTTTTTCCCCTATTGTTAAACGCCTCAATCTTTGATGCCAGAAGATAAGATACTGTAAAAATCGAAATATATTGTCCACTAGGAAGTTTAAATAAAATTGATTTAGTAATTCCAGGCATGTACCAATAATTAGAAAAGCCCAGTATAGTCGGATCGGACGGCATAATGTCTATTATTAGCTCTTGATAACGCCAGCGACAGATTACTCCACTTTCGGTATCTTCTTCAAGTCCAATTTCACGAATTTTGTCTGAAAGTTTGTAGTATTTAGCAAGAGAGGTAATTTCAACAACACAATCAATATCCTTTGTAGGGCGAGCATCAGCCGCAGAAATAGCATCAAGATAAAGCGATATTGTCGCGCCGCCTATAAAGACTATACGCTCATTCAAGGCTGACAGTAATCTGCCTACCTTTTCCAACATTTCTATCTGCTGATTCATTATATTGTTAATCTTTTTTCAAGTTCTTGACTTGCAATTTTCTGTTCTCGAATACGACCCGCTCTAATAGCGTCAAGCAAACTAAGCATTTGATAAAGTTCTGCATCGTTTTTCACAGCTTCAGGAACAGATTTATATAAAGGGGTTATACTTTGCCCCTTAACTGTGCCTTCTGGAGAAGCCCATACATAAACATTATTAGGGTCACTGACAATCAAATCTTTTAAAGGTTCAGCGGAATGTGCTGTTGGTATTCCCCTACACAAAGCTCCTGGTTGCACAGGAAATACATATTTAACCCCATGAATAAGAAATTCAAATAGAGAGTTCTTCCTAATTTTTTTAGAAAAGGAATCATACAAACCACTGACTTGGCATCTTTTTAAGGCAGCGTGTACCTCAGATTGACTTATATGCAGGCTATTTGCGAGATTGCTGTAAGTCCACTCTGAGTTATGCAAATTGTGTACTTTAAGTAAAACAACGATATCTTGAGGCTTTAACATAGTGACACTACTCCATGCGAACACAAATGTAATTACATTCTATATTCGCAAATCGCAAATAGCAAATATTTTTTGTAGGTATTGATTTGAACTATGACTTACGCAGAAGAGATCCCTCAACCCCCGCTCCTCTTGGGGGCTTTATAGATTCCCCCTTTTTAAGGGCGATCGCGTAGAAATAGTTCGATGAAAGTTATTGCATCTACAGGTTGAAAAGGAAGGATAGATTTCGCCTTTATACATAGATTTTTGAGCGTAGTCCGTAGGTTGGGTTACGCGATCGCGCAACCCAACAAATCTAATACTGCAAATGGTTAAAAATTAGACTTTACACCTGACGGGAAGTCCGTAGGTAGGGTGAAGCGATCGCGCAACCCAACAAATC
>CAXTCQ010000299.1:0-10219 GCA_964242965.1 uncultured Calothrix sp.
GGTCAGGGCGGGTTTATCTAGATATTTCGTTTGCCCAATTTAATGTTGGTGAACCCGCCCTTACTGGTAGCTTGGTTGGTTGAGTCAGGGTGTGATGTGGGGGATTGTGCGTGGGGCAGGTTCATGAAAACAAACTTAACCCGCAGCAAAATCTGTAAATCTTCGTATAGAGGGAGAATGGAATCCCACGACAATATCTTGTTTTGCAACTCCCATTTCAACTAATTCATCTGCAATATCTATTTCTGTGGCATTCCACTGAATCCAAATTTTTTCATTTTTAATGTCGATGTGGATTGAACACCCATAGACCCGACGTTTATTTTCCCAACCAATGTAGACAATTTGATAGTGGTCTCTAACTGTATCGAAGATTGTTTCTACCTCTACCTCTCCATAAGCAGGTTTATAACTAGCATATTTACCGAGCATTTCCTGAATATACTGCCGATATTCATCTAATTTTGCCATCTGACAATCTCCTCAGTATCGACATCGTAAATAATGATTTTTAATTGATATTCTTTGATTTGAAGTTGTGTAAAGGGTAGCATGAAGAAATCGTTGTAAGTTTCAATATTTACTGCTAAATATAAAGCACGCTCTGAATCCTTTTCTCTAAGAGCAGTACGATAATTTAGAAATTGCCCAAATGCAGTATGAAAATCTGAAATAGCTGATGTACCAATAAAACTTTTGATTTCAACAGCAATTTTGTCTCCGTTTTTTTCAGCCGCAATCAGTTTTTCTGCTCCCAAATCAACATACATTTGCACCCCACCAAAATTAATATACAAGGGGTCATCGGTAATTATCCACCCATCTTTTTGTAATGCCGTTTTAACAATATCGTGAAATTTGTCTTTCGCTGACATAATTAGTTTTCCCTGTTGAAGGGAGATTCTTTATGTATAATAGTTCAGACTTGTGCGGATGGGTTCTTCATTGGAATATTTTAACCATAGATAAATCCAATAAACCCGCCCTAGAAGCGTGATGTTTGTGCCTGTAACTGCTTAACTCCGATGAATTAATTGACAAATCACGCTTAATATTATATAAGTCTTTACTCATAACTCCTTACTTGTAACTGTATATATGGCTGTTGCTAAAAGTCCGCTACCGAGTATTTTACGATTTACTAAAACCTCCAGCCTTTCACAAAAGTTAATGTTGATTGGCTTGATAATTACATTATTTTTTATATTTCTGGCATTTTTCGCGCCAGTACTGCAAGCGCTGGGATTAATCCAAAATCCAACAGATTCGCTAATTAATCCGATTCACGAAGCACCTTCGGGTAAATATTGGTTTGGTACGAGTCGCCAGGGTTATGATGTGTTTTCGCGGACATTATTTGGCGCACAAGCAGCGTTACAGGTAGTGTTTTTGGCGACGGCGTTGAGTATGGTTATAGGCGTGCCGTTGGGGATGCTGAGTGGTTACATGGGCGGTAACTTGGATAAAATGCTGCTGTTTATTATGGATAGTATCTACACTTTGCCTGGTTTGCTGCTATCGGTGACATTGGCGTTTGTGGTGGGAAGGGGAATATTGAACGCTGCTCTTGCAATTAGCATCGCTTACATTCCTCAGTACTATCGTGTCGTTCGCAACCACACGGTCAGCGTCAAAACCGAAGTATTTATTGAAGCCGCGCAAGCGATGGGGGCAAATACTTGGCAAGTGCTGTCGCGCTATTTATTTTTTAACGTGATTCAAAGTGTACCTGTACTCTTTACCCTTAATGCTGCCGATGCGATTCTGGTATTGGGTGGTTTGGGATTTTTAGGTTTGGGACTTCCTGACGAAGTACCCGAATGGGGACAGGATTTAAGGCAAGCGTTGGAAGCTTTACCAACGGGGATTTGGTGGACGGCTTTATTTCCGGGTTTAGCGCTAACCTTGATGGTTGTCGGCTTATCCCTATTTGGTGAGGGATTAAATGATTTTGTTAATCCCCGTTTGCGGAAACAAATTAGGGAGTAGGGAGTAGGGAGGTAGGGAGGTAAAAGTGGGGAATAGAAAATGAGACAAAATATTTATGTTTGTCCGTGTTTGTTGATGTTTTCTATGTATATGTCTAATACAAGATTAACCCCTACTCCCTACTCCCTACTCCCTACTCCCTATTCCCTACTTCTTAGTTTCATTGAGTTAATATTATTTGTTGTATTTGTAACAAAGATTTTTGTATGAAAGATAACTTTTCATTAGTTGCCGCTGCGGCTGGCGGGTTTATGCTTTCGGTTGCACTTGCGGGTATTATCAGAGGTACGCCTGTATCAAATTTACAGGCACAAGCGAATTTTCGCCCTTTGCCTGTTACTTATGTCACTGCCAAGTCGGCGGATGCAAATGAGTATAAAGCTAAAAAAAGCTAGGGTCGGTTTCATAAGTTCGAGGGGCTATTAGATCCCCAACTTCGTAAAAGTTGTCGGGGATCTAACCCTAACGATTAGGCAAAATTAATGAAACAGACTGTTAGGAACTAGGTCATTGGGCATGGAAATAACTTTATTGTCAATGCCCAATCAAATATTCTGAAGCTAGTTAAACCCTACTAATAGCCAATGAATCAAGTAATCGGGATTGATTTGGGGGGAACAGCAATCAAGTTGGGGAGATTTGCTGTCGATGGTACTTGTATCGAGTCTTTAACGGTAGCGACTCCCCATCCTGCTACACCCGAAGCGGTTTTTGATGTAATGGTTAGCGCGATCGCCAAACTCGATCCGCACTCAATTGCTGATAGTATCGGCGTGGGAATGCCGGGACCATCTGACCCGTCCGGACGGATTGCGTTGGTTTCAATTAATCTCCCAGGATGGCGCGATGTGCCGTTAGCAGAGTGGTTGGAGGCAAAAACTGGTAAACCAACAATTCTTGCTAATGATGCGAATTGTGCGGGTTTGGGTGAAGCTTGGTTGGGTGCTGGTCGTCGCTTTCAAAATTTTATCTTGCTAACTTTGGGTACTGGTGTCGGTGGGGCAATTTTCCTCAATGGTAAATTGTTTATTGGGCATCACGGTGCGGCTGGAGAGTTGGGATTGATTGCTTTACATGCCGATGGACCGATGTGTAATAGTGGCAACCAGGGTTCGTTGGAACAGTTTACTTCAATTGGGGCAATTCGCCGCCGCACGGGTAAGGAACCCTCGGAATTGGGGGAATTGGCGGAAGTTGGAGATGTGGAAGCGTTGAATTTTTGGCACGAATACGGACGTAATTTGGGTATTGGTTTAGCAAGTTTAATTTACGTATTGACCCCGGAAGCGATTTTGCTGGGTGGGGGTGTGAGTGCGAGTGCGAAGTTTTTTTTGCCTGCTGTCAAAGCTGAGATTGAAAAGCGAGTTTTTATCACTTCTCGCGTTGGTTTGGAAATTTTACCAGCAGATTTAGGAAATTCGGCGGGAATGTTGGGTGCTGCGAAATTGGCATTGGGGAAAATAGGGAAAGTGAGTGCCAATTAAGCTTTTGCAGAGAATTTGGGAATTATATATATACCATGATACGAGGTATTCGATTTGACTTCATTTCGCAGCTATAAAGCAACAGCATCTCAATGGATAACTATTTTTGATTCTCCATTTTACCCAGATTCTCTAGATGAAGCTAAAATCCTTTATGAAAAGGTTTTGGAACGTTTTATAGAATTAGTTGACTTGGCAAGAAGCTCTAGAAATTTACTAGAAATTATTACCCAAGAACCCGACCCTTTACGTATTCAACTTTTAAGAGTGTTTCGTCGATATGTCTCGCCGGATACCTCAGTCGAAATGACTAAAAATAAAAGTAAAATACCAAGTATTATTAAAGATTTTGGGAATAGATTTCGTAATTTAGAAGAAGTTAGACGAAATTTAAAAAGCCGTCCCGTACCAGATGAAGCATTAATGGCAATTCTTCTGGAACAAAGTAAGAGAGGACAAAAGGGTTATGACTTAACGGAAGCTTTCTTTCTGTGGTTTGATAAAACATTTGGTAGAGATTACTTAATTCAGGGCCCTGTTCGAGCGGGAAAAGATGTAATGCTTAACAAAGTTCTGGAGAATTGGGAAACTCAAACACCAGCAGATATGTTGATTTCACGATTGGATAAAACCCCTTTGGTTGTTGGATTTGCTCGTTACGACTCCGATAGAGGAGGTTCTCAAGAAGATGATCGTACAGGTGGTAATCGAGATAAAGTTACTCAAATCATCAATTATGCTAATAGCTATCAACTGCCATTAAAAGTGTTTCTCTTAAATGATGGTCCGGGATTACTTCTTGGTTCCATGTGGAATGATTATGCTAATTTGGAAGACTACGGTCAAAATAGAGTTATGGTATGTACTTTAAAAATGCTTGATGAAAGATTTACCAGATATTGGCTTGAAAGTTAAGTTTACTATTCCAATCTTCGATTAAAGTACTGTCAATTATTTCTAATTCTGGATGTTCCTCAAGATAAAATTCCAAACCGCTATGTAAAATTCTATTGGTATCTATTAAAGATATTTGTTTTGATTGAGAATTATTTTCGGTTACGAAATCTCCCATTGCTTCGGTTCCTTGGACTAAACGCCGAACCGTTGTAGCTATAGAAAGTGGCGAATTATCTATCGCTATCCACTGCCTACCCAATTCTTCGGCTACAGCTGCAGTAGTTCCGCTTCCAGAAAATGCATCTAACACTAAATCTCCTTTATTTGATGATGCTAAAATAATCCTTTTAATTAAATCTGGATTTTTTTCTGTGGGATAACCTGTAATTTTGATATTTTGATTATGAGCGTCTTTAAAATCTAACCAAATATCTTGAACTCCAATCCCTGAACTATTATCTAAATAAACTTTTCTGCGAGGATTTCCTGTTGGAGACCAGTAAATTTCTCCGCGTGCATCCATTTCGTCTAAAGTTTCAGGAGTGTATTGCCAATGTTTTCCTGAAGGTGGTAGCATACCTTTCCAAGGTTGACCTGTTGAACCATTTCTGACTCCAGGAGCATGAATAGGAACTTTTTTATAGAGTCTTCCTGTTCCTTCTTCAACATATTGATACTCTTTTTTTATAGTAGCTTCTGTCCAAGCTTCAAATGGTGGATTCCATACATATTTTTCGGTTTTTGTATAGAATAAAATATAGTCTGCTGTATTTCCGTATTGTTTGCGCGTGTAGTTTTTGGGATTGCATTTTTTCCTGGTTATCCAATTACGAAAGTTTCTTAAACCAAAAACTTCGTCCATAATTATTTTGACAGGAAATGCCATATTCTCATCTAAGTGTACATAGATTGAACCTGACTCTGATAAAAGTTCTTTTAATAATATGAGTCGTTGACGTAAAAATTCTAAATATTCTGCCCCTTCCATACAATCGTGGTAAGCATGGTCGCTCTTACGAGACTCAAAACTACTTCCTGTTGCATAGGGAGGGTCTATATAAATTAATCCGACTTTACCAGCAATATCAGTATCTTTTGCTAAGTTGCATAAAGTCCTTAAATTTTCCCCATAAATTAATCGATTTTTTGGTTGTTTATCTACATTAACAGCAAGACGTAATTTCGCTGGTTGGGTCATTAATATATCTGACTCTCGTAATTTACCTTCATACTCTAATCGAAATTCTATTTTTGGCGAATTACTTTTACGACCGTTTGAGTTAGGTATTCCTGTTGCCATTTGAGTATTTTTTGATAATCTTCTAACTTTTACCTACTATTACTTAATATTAATGGACATTGAGAAAAATATACGATACTTCTAGCATCGCAAAAAGTAATCATATCCTCTAAACTCTAGCTTAGAGGTATGTGAGTAGGGTTCGTTTCAATACTGCTCGGTTAAGGATTTGATCCCCCCAACCCCCCTTTTTAAGGGGGGCTAAAAGCCTTTTAAAGTCCCCCAATTTATCGGGGGATTTAGGGGGATCGATTTTGGGAAACTTCTTAACCGAGCAGTATTGGGGTTCGTTTCATAAGTTTCGAGGGGCTACAAGATACCCGACTTCGCAGAAGTTGTCGGGGATCTGATCCTCTCGAAAGTGTCAAAATTATTTACAAAGCATTTACATCGTATATCCCGTTGCTATTTCGATGTAATCCACAACTTTCTGATAAGATTCTGGATTGCTGACGGGATTGATAATAATGGGAATCGTACTATCGGGCAACCAAAAAGTTACCCTTCCGTTGGGTTCGCGGCAAAATGAACTGATGCAGGTAAGGTTGATAATATATTCATTTTTTTCGTAAAATATTTTTACCCAGCGAGCATCCTCACGCAATTCCGTGACATTTTGTGTATATTCCAGTATTTTCTGGTAATCTTTTTGGTTGCTTTGTGGGTTAATCACAATCGGAATTGCATTATCTGGCAACCAAAATGTTACTCTACTATTTGGTTCGCGGCAAAAAGCTGTAACGCGGTCAAAGTTGACAATATACTCGTTTCTGTCGTAAAGAATTTTCTCCCAGTAAGCCACTATTTTTCCTCGATTCCCAACATCCTTATTCAATTACAACATTTAAATAATCAGACAGCCACGAACCAAATACGCCATTTGCTTATCTTATAAGCGTTTTTGAAGTCCAAAGCGGCTCCGCATGGGGTTTTTAAGTTACAGGATTTTTAAGTTACAAATCGCGCACTTCCGCTACGAGACTTCAGCAGGTGTTTGGAAATTAGCAATCGGATGCGATCGCTTAATTGCCGCTTCGAGAAATCCTTTAAATAATGGGTGGGGTTTGCTGGGACTTGATTGAAATTCGGGGTGGAACTGGCTAGCTAGGAAAAACGGATGTTTGGGCAATTCGATAATTTCAACTAACCGTCCGTCGGGGGAAGTACCGCTAATTTGGTAGCCGGAATCCACAAATAAGCCGCGATACGAGTTGTTAAATTCGTAACGGTGGCGATGTCGTTCGTAAACAACTTCTTGTTGATAAAGCTTAGAAGCAAGTGTATTGGGTAACATCCGACAAGGGTACAAACCTAAGCGCATTGTGCCGCCTAAGTCAACAATATCCTGCTGTTCGGGCAATAAATTAATGACAGGATTTTGAGTATGTTCAGAAAATTCGGTACTATTAGCATCCGTTAATCCCGCAATATTTCGCGCCCATTCGATTACCGAACATTGCATTCCCAAACACAATCCTAAAAAGGGAATTTGATGTTCGCGGGCATATTGAATCGCTGCAATTTTACCATCGACACCCCGCGTTCCGAAACCACCGGGTACCACTATTCCATCGACACCTTCGAGGTAGTTCTCTACCGCTTCGACTTCGAGTTTTTCGGAGTTGACCCAACGCAAACGCAATTCCCCATAGGTTGCGATCGCAGCGTGACGCACAGCTTCGACTACCGACAAATAAGCATCCGATAATCGAACATATTTACCAACGATGGCAATTTCAACTTGATATTTCGGACTGTACAATTTCTCAACAATACTTTGCCACTGCTTCAGGTCGGGTTTGCGCTGTTCCATTTGCAGCAAATCGAGGGTTTGCTGTGCCAACCCTTCGCGCTCTAAAGTTAAAGGTACTTCATAGATACTATTAGCATCTGGAGCGGGAATAACGCAGGCAACAGGTACATCGCAAAACTCAGATAATTTCTCTTTGATGCCGGGAGGCAGCGGGCGATCGCATCGACAAACTAAAATATCGGGTTGAATGCCAATCGAACGCAATTCTTTAACTGAATGTTGGGTGGGTTTGGTTTTCATTTCACCCGCCGAAGCAATCCAAGGCACCAAAGTAACGTGCATGTAAAGCACGTTTTGCCGTCCGACTTCTTTGCGAAACTGGCGAATCGCCTCCAAAAACGGTAGCGATTCGATATCGCCAACCGTACCGCCAATTTCGGTAATTACTACATCCGGATTTGTATCTTGAGCTACACGTTTAATTCGGTCTTTAATTTCGTTGGTGATGTGGGGAATAACTTGAACTGTGCCGCCATTGTAGTCACCGCGCCGTTCTTTATTAATTACGGCTTGGTAAACCAAACCAGTTGTAACGCTGTTGAGCCGGGACATTGGTGTATCGGTAAAGCGCTCGTAATGACCCAAATCTAAGTCAGTTTCTGCGCCATCCTTGGTAACAAACACTTCGCCATGTTGAAATGGACTCATTGTACCCGGATCGACGTTAATATATGGATCGAGCTTCAAAATCGACACCGAGTAATCGCGGGACTTGAGCAAGCGTCCTAAGCTCGATGCCACAATTCCCTTACCGATACTAGATACTACCCCGCCAGTCACAAATACAAACTTAGTCATACAAATCTTTAAGTTCTAACAATTTCTAACTCAAGACATCCCGTCATTGTGCCACAGTAAATGTTGTGCTTATTTACTTAGGTTGTGGCGTGAGATCAGTTTTAGGATTAATACTATTCGCTTCGATAGTCATTCCCTCTGTTGCTTTGGCTCAAGAACAATCCTTCAAGATTGTCTATCCGAACCCAAACCACCAAACCAATGCCGATAGAGTATTTTTCATCGGCACTGCACCACCAACCGGACAAGTTCTGATCAATGGTAAGCCAATTGCCCGAAGTAAATCGGGTCATTTTGCACCTAGCTTGCCGTTGCAGTTGGGCGAAAATAACTTTATCTTCCGTTACCAAGATCGAGAATTAACTATTAAGGTAACGCGAATTACTTCGCAGCCAGAAATTCCCCAAGGATTGGCGTTTGCTAAAGATTCTCTCGTTCCAGCAGTTGATATTGCCCGGATGCCTTCCGAGACGATTTGCTTTAGCGCCACGGCATCTCCCAATGCTAAAGTTTCTGTTAAATTTGCCAATCAAACAGTTGCACTTTTGCCTCAACCACAGATAGCGCAGCTTCCAGATAATAAAGCCGCCCTCACGGGACGAAACCAACCCATCGTTCAATCTGCCTTGGGAAAATATGAGGGTTGCACCACACCTCAACAAATTAATTCTCTACTTTACGGCAATAATGTCAATTCTGGCAGTGTAAATCCAGATACCAGCAAGGAAATTGATTTGGGTAAACCAGAATTTCAATTAACCCTCAACGGTAAGACGATTACTCAAACTGGTTCTGGCAAAATTACCATCCTTACACCCGGACAGTTGCCAGTAGCTGAAGTTACAGCTGAATCTGGTGTAGCACGTACTGGTTCCAGCAGCGACTATTCTAGACTCACACCACTACCAAAAGGTACAAGGGCATCAATTACAGGAAAAGACGGCGACTGGTTGCGCTTAGATTATGGCGCTTGGATTAATAGTAAAGAAGTCCGTATTATACCAGGTGCTGTTGCACCACGCACAATTATTCGCAGCGTCGGATATAAGAAATTGCCAGATCGGACAGAGGTAATTTTTCCTTTGCAAGTCCCCGTACCAGTTAGCGTGCAGCAAGGTAATAAAAGTTTTGTGCTTACACTTTACAACACCACTGCCCAAACCGATACTTTCCGTACCGACGATAGCCCAATTATTTCGCGTCTCGACTGGCAGCAACCCAACCCAAACCAAGTCCAATATATATTTAATTTAAAAAAAGACCAGCAGTGGGGTTATAAGCTTCGCTATGAAGGTACAAGTTTGGTTTTGACGTTACGCTATCCACCCCAAATACCTACTAACAGGCGCAAACCTTTATCAGGTATAAAGATTTTACTCGACCCCGGACACGGCGGTAAAGAATCGGGCGCTTCCGGTCCCGATGGCACTTTGGAAAAAGATGTAAACCTAATTATTTCCAAATTGATGCGCGACGATTTAATCAAGCGCGGTGCAACAATAGTGATGACGCGAGACTCGGACAAAGAAGTTTCTCTTGTCGAACGTCAACAAATTATCGATAAAGAAGAACCAGCTGTTGCTATCTCAATTCATCACAACTCGTTACCCGATAACGGCGATGCGGAAAATACTAAGGGCTTTGGTTCTTTTTGGTACAATTCCCAAGCACACGACTTAGCTTTATTTTTGCATAACTATATAATTGCAAAGATGAAGCGTCCTGAGTACGGTGTATTTTGGAATAATTTAGCACTGACACGTCCTGCAAGTTCGCCATCAATACTGCTGGAATTGGGTTTTATGAGTAACCCTAACGAATTTGAGCAAATAATAGACCCCAAAGACCAGAAAAAAATGGCGCGTGCTTTAGTTGATGGGATTACTGAGTGGTTTAAAAAACAGGGGAAGGAGGGGAGTAGGGAGTAGGGAGTAAGGA
>CAXTCQ010000300.1:0-10218 GCA_964242965.1 uncultured Calothrix sp.
TCCCAGCGCCAAAGAAATATCATTAAAGCAATAACTCCGATTTGTACCGCCAAGTTGGGTAACGCAGCTTCAATATCTCGTCCCGCAAGGATTTGGGTAAAGAAGATAAAAGCGCCAATAAATCCCGAACCAGCAAAAGCCAGGTAAAAGAATTTTCGTAAACCTCGAAAAGGTGCTGTGGCTTCAGCTTTGAGACGGGCGTAGATTTCTGGATCGAGGTTGGTAGAATTGCGACTTTTAGGATTTGGTTTTACCATTTATAGTTAATTGTGCTATAATTATTCATTGTTTGTGCCGATGTGGCTCAGTGGTAGAGCACTCGATTCGTAATCGAGCGGTCGCGGGTTCAAATCCCGCCATCGGCTTTGAGTGTAGCGCTTGAAAAACTTTTGGGGGATGGGCTAGTGAGCGCCCGTATAAAGTTTGCTTATTTGTTCGTATTTTACGATTTTTGGCGATTTTATGCATTACCAAAAACCCGGTTTCTTTGAGAAACCGGGTTTTTTATTTCGTACTATCTACTTTTTGCTTAAGACCTGCTCATCCAATAAATCCTAAGGTGTTTTCACCACATATGCCGAAGGAAGTGCTGGAACCGCGTTAGCATTAACCAAAGCTTGGTAAACAAAGGCAGCAACTTCTGCCCTTGTAGCCTCACGAGTTGGGTTAAGTTGCTTAACGGTGGGATAGTTGACTACTAATCCTTTAGAAGTTGCAGCGGCAACTGGGCTATTTGCGTAATTAGGAATCTTCGCAGCATCGCTATAGAAAGAAATTGCATTGGAATTGGTAGCAGTTAAGCCCAAACCATTTGCTAGCGAAACGAGTACTTGTACGCGCTGAATTTGTTGCTGTGGCTTAAACGTGCGGTCGGGATATCCCGAAATAAAGCCACCGCGTGCAGAAGCTTGGATAACCTGGAAAGCCCAAAAATTGCTTTGAACGTCGGTAAAGTTAATCGCTTCTTTCTTTGCAGTTGGGTTAAAAGCCTTGCTAACAATCGCAGCAAACTGGGCACGAGTTACTGGTTCATTCGGTTTGAAAGTGCCATCGGGGAAACCAGCAATCACGTTTCGAGAAGCCAAAGCTTCAATATACGCTTTTGCCCAATTATCAGCAGTGACATCTTTGAAAGTAACTGCACCACCTACAATTGGAGGTGGTTCAACTTTAGCAACGACTAAATCGACTTTACCTAAAATGCGCGTGGGGTCTACATCGTTTCCAACAGCAAAGATTGTTTTATCCTTGGTGAAGTTATAGACATCAAAGAATTTTTTCGGGTCTTGCTTACCGTTATTACGAATCAAGTTTTTACCGGGATTTTCTTGCGTACCCAAATCGGGTTCGGCATTTTGAATCGCAATCAAACCGTGGTCGCGGCTATCTTGAATAACGTTGTTCCGCAATACTGGTTTCGCAGAACCGCTAATCACTATACCACCATTGTTTTGAGCAATCTGGTTGTCGCTGATTACAGGGGATGCAGTTTCGCTAACTGCAATTCCAAAACCAGTATTTTGAAATAGGTTCCCACGGATTTCTCCTTTAGCTTGTTTGGCAACGGAAACGCCGTTGCCTTTGTTAAGGATAAAGGTGTTACCTTCAATGATGGGATTACCAGTACCTGTAATGAAAATGCCATCGCGTCCGCTACTCGTAAATGTACTGTTAGTCACTTTGGGATTAGTTGATTCTACCCAAAGTGCTGTACCGCGTTGGCTAAGATTAGTAACGCTAACACCCGTAACTGTCGCATCATTGTCAGCAAGAATAGTGATATCTTGCGCTGCAAAAGTCCGACTGGTGTATTTACCAGTACCATTAATTAATACTGTTTGACCCTTACTCGCTTCATCACCGCGTAGCGTTATACCTTGGCGGATGTTAAGAGGGAAAGTTTCGCCGTTTTGGCTGTCATATGTGCCGGGTGCTAGTTGAATAATAGTACCAGCTTGGGCTTTTTTGAGAGCAGAAGTAATCGATTTTAACGGTGCGGCTTCGGTAGTACCAGCCGCAGCATCATTACCAGTAGTTGGATTAACGTAAATTACTGTACTTGCAGCGGGTGCTTGAGCCGTGCGAATGGAAGCGGTGGGAGTCGCACCTGCATTGACTTCTGCTGGTATTAACATTGACCCACCCGAAAGCAGTAGTAAAGCGGCGAGTCCTGCTGGTAGGGTACGTTTTGAGGAGGCAATGGGGCTGCTAAAAGAAAAACGAGAATTTTCAGATTGCTGGTTGTGTAAACCCTGATTTTTCATCTTGGTTAGTGTCTATGGTGTGGTAAATATAGTTATTTGAATTAGGTATTATTTGCAGTCGTGTTGCGATAAAACCCATGCAAAACTATACCCGAAGACTTGCACACAATCAGCACAGTTTCTTATAAAAGATTACAGTTTATGTTTTGAGATAGATGACAATTTATGCTTGACGTAGTAAAGTAATGCGTTGTTCCTAACTATCTACAGGTATTTTCGCCATTTGAAACACTTTAAGGGCGGTAAATTCCAATCCTGGAAACAGCGAATCTGCAAAAACTTCTTCACCCATATAAGTCTGTGGGGCAGCCGAAGGATAAAATACTGTAATGCTTCTAGCTTGACTGTCTACTACCCAAACCCGCAATACTCCAGCATTTAAATAATCTCTGGCTTTTGCTGTCATTTGTCCAAAGGTTTGTCCGGGGGAAATAATCTCAATTACCAAATCCGGAGTAACAGGACAAGCTTCGTTTTCATCCCAATTAGCAGGTAAACGTTCGTTAGAAATATATAAAAGGTCGGGTGTTGGTACCCAATCTATTTTTCGACGGGTTAATGTAATAGACCATTCTGGATAAATTTCTCCCAATTCTTGCCCCCATTCCTCAAAAATCTGAATAAATGTGCGGGTAAGTTTAGAGTGATGAAATTTTGGCGACATTTTCGTAATTATTTGACCATCAACTAATTCATAGGTAGTATCTCCCTCACCTGGAGGAAGATTGAGGAACTCTTGCAAGGTAAAGTTATTTTTTGCTTGTAGTATCATAATGCATCTGATCGGGTGCAATTTAATTTTATAGTGCAAGCTTGATGTAGGAAAGGCTTACCTTTCCATAAAGCGATGCCGCGAGCAAGATTGAGTAATTATGTTCTTGCTGACGGTGTTATGAGCGTGAATCCGCAGGAGTCTCGCATTTCAATCAAACACCGCAACAATTTGTATAAATATTACGTCTAATTCGGAGTCGTGTTATTTAAATAAAATGAATTTTAAGTTATCGTGGTTGCGTCTATTTTTGCTTATAACCACTGTTTGCGGAGTTTTTTTTTCTAGCCTTCCTGCTTTTGCTGCGGAACAGGTCGTGCTGAAATACCGTGTTTTCCGCGAGTCTGTGTCTGTAAAAGAACTTACGACTTTTGCCGATACTGGGAAACTTTCAACTTTACTGCGGGTAAATTTAGCCATAGCGCAGCAAGACCCAAAAAACGTTCGTCGCTATTTAACTGAACCCGTAAAAGTAAATGTTGTAATTTTAGACCGGGTATTAAATAGTCCCGTAGGCAATGTAATTTTAGACCAAATTAGCCAGGTAATTCACACGCCTTCGCGCAAAGCCGACAGGCAAGCGATGCGTTCGGCATTAGTGCTGTCTGCGAGTAAAGATAGTGATATTAGACTGATTGAAATTATTAATAATTATCCGAGTACGGAAGTTGAAGTCGATGGCGATAACCTCGAAAAAGCATATCGCCAACTTCGTCGCTTGCAAGGTAGCCTGCAAAATATATTGGGTTTTTAGTGATTGGTTAGTAGTCAGCGGTCAGGGGTCATTTGTTTGTTAGTTACTCTATACAATTAACTACTGATAACCAACTACTAATGGGAGCACCTCACGTGAAGCAAATACAGGTTGTCATGCTGAACGAAGCGATAGCGCAGTGAAGCATCTCGATTATATTTGAGCTTAAGATTCTTCTCTTCACTTCGAGTTCCTTCGCTTCGCTCAGGACTCAGAATGACAGCGGTGTTTTTACCCTCATTGAGATACTCCCCTACTAATTACTGACTACTAACAATTAACTTAATAAGCGAGATTTTCTAAAGTTTCTCGCAAATAGCGCTGTACTTGTTGCTCAAGACGCAATTCTTGATAATTAGCACCAGCTTCGAGTAGCCAACGTTGAAAACCAGAACTTGCTGCGATCGCATTCTTTAAACTGTCCCAAATTTCTGTGTCACCAGATAATGGGCCGCTGGAAATATAAATGTTACTCATTTTACCTAACTCCGCAGTTACAACTTCGAGAGCCAACTGGGGGAAGATTTGATGAACCCGCACCCCGAAAACATTGAAAAAGCTATTTACCTTATAAAGATAGTCGTTGTCATGATGCAATTTCTGTTACATCGGTGACGAAACTAAATCTATACCTACCTAATTAAAAGAAAATATTAATTTTTTACAAAATGAGGCACGGTTGATTCGTGCCTCGTTGAATATTCAATGCAGTATTCAATTTTTAAGGGCAAGCGAAGGAGCCAAGAAAAACTCTAGCTCCCCCATCTCCTATCCTACCTTGGAACTACTGTCAGGGTGCGACGTTTAGTAACCATCTGGAAGGCTTCAATCGTGTCACCTTCAACCCAGTCATTAAATTTATCCATGCCGACACCACACTCGTAGCCCGAATTGACTTCGCGTGCATCTTCGCGCATCCGCTTGAGCGAATCGAGGACACCTTCGTAAACCACCTTACTATTACGTACTATCCGCACCTTGCAGTTACGAAGTAGCTTGCCATTTTGTACGTAACAACCAGCAACCGCTCCGCGTCCCACAGGGAATACAGCACGGACTTCGGCTTGTCCCAATGGTTCTTCGACCAATTCTGGCTCCAACAAACCTTCTAACGCGCCTTGGATATCTTCGAGTAACTTGTAGATAATATTATACTCGCGGACATCGACTCCGGCTTCGTCGGCAGCTTGTCTAGCACCACTGGCATAGGTTGTGTTGAAACCGATAATTACAGCGCCACTGGCTGCTGCTAAGTCGATATCAGTTTCGGTGATTTCACCGGCAGCCGTTAGCAACATGCGGATTTGAACTTCGTTTTGCGGGATTTGCTTGAGCGCTCCCACAATTGCTTCTAACGAACCTTGAACGTCGCCTTTCAAAATCAAGTTGAGTTCCTTGAGTTCGCCTTCCTGTGCTTGTGCTGACAGGGTGGTAAGCGTTACACGTCCTTGCAACAAGCGCGATTGGCGTTGTTTTTCGGCACGTTCTTGGGCGATCGCACGAGCTTCTTTTTCGTTGAGGAAAACCTCGAACTCGTCACCCGCAGCAGGTACATCGCTCAATCCCAGTACCTCAACCGCAAACGACGGTGAAGCTACATCAACGCGCTGGCTTCGGTCATCGACCATTGCTCGCACTTTCCCAAATACGGAGCCTGCGACCAATATATCACCGACTCGCAACGTACCGTTTTGAATAAGTAGCGTTGCGACAGCACCCTTGGCTTTGTCGAGGTGCGCTTCGATTACCGTTCCTCTGGCTGGACGATTTGGATTTGCAGAAAGTTCTCCAACTTCTGCTACTAACAAAATCATCTCCAACAGGGTATCCAAATTTTCACCCTTGATGGCGCTAACGGGAACCATAATGGTATCCCCACCCCATTCTTCAGGTGTCATGTTATACTGCGTCAATTCTTGCTTCACGCGGTCGGGTTGTGCCGCTTCTTTATCAATTTTGTTAATTGCCACAA
This sequence comes from uncultured Calothrix sp., assembly GCA_964242965.1. GTDB lineage: Bacteria > Cyanobacteriota > Cyanobacteriia > Cyanobacteriales > Nostocaceae > JANNFJ01. Next base: position 5,763 of record CAXTCQ010000300.1, read on the forward strand.
TAATCGGTACTTCTGCGGCTTGGGCATGGCTAATTGCTTCAATCGTTTGCGGGCGCACGCCGTCATCAGCAGCCACTACCAAGATAGCAATATCTGTCACCCTCGCTCCCCTCGCCCGCATTGCGGTGAAGGCTTCGTGACCGGGGGTATCAAGGAATACAATTTGCTGCTCCTTACCATCGTGTACGATATCAACATGATACGCACCAATGTGCTGGGTAATACCACCAGCTTCTCCGGCTGCGACTTTAGTTTTGCGGATTGAATCGAGTAGGGTTGTTTTACCGTGGTCTACGTGACCCATAATTGTCACGACCGGCGGACGGCGAATGAGATTGTCCATATCCGCGAAATCGAGCATTTCCGTCGCTTTAATAGCTTCGGATTTCGGTTCTTGGACTTCAACCTCGACCTCTAATTCGGTAGCAATTTCCTTAATTGTCGGAATATCGAGATTTTGAGTAATGCTAACTGCCTTACCCTTCATAAACAGGATTTTGACAATCTCAGTGTCTGCTACAGCTAAAGCATCAGACAATTCCTGCACGGTCATTGTGCTTGTAACCACAATTTTTTCGGGACGTTCGCGTTTCTGCTCGGCTTCGCGGCGGCGGTTGTTATTTTGCTCGCGTTGTTCGCTGCGCGATTGAGAGGGTTTGCGATTTTTTTGAAGTTGAACTGCGGCTGTAGGCATCGCTTGTGCGGGCTTGGCAGATTTCGGCTTGGGAGGACGAACAATCGCATTGCTAACTTGGATTGCGGTTATTGCGTCGGGATCGTCTTCATCTAAATCATCTTCGTCAAAGATATCTTCTTCAACAATCGGTTTAACCCGCTTACCTTTAGCGACACCTTTGCCAGCTTTGTTAGCCTCTTTAGACTCGTCGATTTCCTCTTCTTGCCATTTTTTAACACTACCACCTTTAACGAGACGGGGCGCTGTAGGTCGCTTGAGTTCAATTACATCTGTTGGCGTAGTATCGTCATCATCGTTGCCTCCATCCATTTTGGCAGACGATGCCATTGCTCTGGGTGGTGTCGCCACTGCGGCTTCCGGCGGACGCGGCGGTCTAGGTCGCTGGACATCGCCTGCGGGTACGGGGGATCCAGGTCTACTTGCTCTTTGTTCGGGTCGTTCGCCTCGACTGGGGGCACCCGGACGTGCCGATCTTGGTGTTCCTGGCGTTCCTGGCGTTCCTGGTGTTCCTGGTATTACTGCCGTTCCAGATTGCTGTTCCGAAGACGATGGTTTGCCAACTTTCGGTTTGCTTACCTGCTGGTCGCGTTTTAATACTGGTTTTTCAGCCTGTGAAACTGGCATTGCAGGTACAGGCTGGGTTACTGTCGGCACTTCAGGGGCTGATTCATCTCCACCTGCTGGTCGTGTCGGAGGGGCACTCAGCTGGGGCTTTTGAGGTTTTTCTGGTTTAACGCGAGTTGCAGCTGGTGGCTTTTCAGGTTTTTCGGCTGCAATTTTTTCAGATGGTTGATTGGAATTAGGCTTATTGTCTACGTCTGCTGGTGCAGGTTGTTGTGTAGTTTCAGACTGATTCCGGGGTACAGGTCGAATGGGAGCCGTCGGCTTCATGGGCGAGACAGTTGGAGCGAAGGGTCGGGGGTGAGCAGGAGGGCTAGCCTCAGAAAAAGCAAATTGGTTATTAGTTACACCTGACGCATCAGTGGCGTTGGTACTGGAATTATTTAACAATTTAGGTTTGCGAATTTCTAAAATCTGTTGTTTGTTTGGTGCTGACGGTCGGTTGTGCGAGCCAGTTTGTTGCAAATTATTTTTTGGACTGATGCCGTAAGCATCCTTTCTGGAAGCAGCGTTTGTCGCTGCGAGCTTTTCGGCTTCAGAGCGGATATGTTCTGCCTCAGTTTCTGTGATTGTACTACTATGACTCTTGACCGCAATATTGAGCTGGTCGCAAATTGCTAATAGCTCTTTGTTATCCAAATTCAATTCCTTTGATAATTCATAGATTCTAACTTTGCCGTTGTTCATCCACTCTTCCCCTATAAGAATACAGTTTTAGCGGATGGCTGCCAGATGAAAAAGACATCTCCATCCTTTGATTACTGTTTTTAGGTTGCCGTTCTAGGTGTCGCCGGTGCCTCCAAGGAGTGGAAAGAGAGATGTTTCGGTTAATGCTGGCATCGCCACCAAATATTATGATATTTGACGCCAAAGTGCGCTATGACGCGACTAAGTTGCCAATTTGTGTTTTTTTGTTTTGCTGATTCTGAGTCTGACACGACACAATCGAGTAAAACGTGCTTTTAAGTGTTGCTTGGTTCAACGTTTGAATGAAGAAGTACATGCTGACACTCATATTACTATTGTGGCATTAACCTCTTGAAAAATCGCTTTGACTCAAATCGACATAAGTATCGCTTGCGGGTTTATTTAAAATAAGAGTGCGATAAATATGAGCGACTATTGTCCCTTGCGCTTCTAAAAGGAATTTCTGCCAGTTCTAGATTAAAGCTTAAATCTAATTTTGGGGATTGCTCCTTGTTAACCGTTGCCACAATACTTGATACAGTGTTTCTGGCACTGCTACATGTAGCGATCGCCCTAATCGATTTTTTTTCTGAGCGGCAGATAAGCAACTCGCTTGCGGACATATATAAGCTGAACGCCCCATGCCCTCATCTAATTGTACCTGCCCAGACGGAAACACGCGGACAATTCGCCAAAACTCTTGCTTTAAACCTACTTGACGGCAACTTACGCAGCGCCGATAGTTTGGTTTCATTGCTTCTTGTGCGCCCCGATCGGCTGTTGTTTGTTAAAAAAGTTTTAATTATCTATGACTGTACCCATTCTTGATCGTTCCTGTCAAAGGTTTTTACTTTCTCAAGTGATTTTGGCGGTTCGATTTGTTCGCTGTCCATGTCGTCCATTTCTTCGCTTTCTTCTAATTCCATCTCCTCATATTCATCATCATCGTATTCTTCTTGCATCGGCTCTACGGATGCCGCTCGCACAGCCGCAAATTTTGTGTCTTCTCCCTCATAATCATACTTAGCTTTATCTTTAATATCGATTTTCCAACCAGTCAAGCGAGCTGCTAAACGAACATTTTGTCCTTCTTTACCGATCGCCAAGCTCAACTGGTCTTCTGCAACTAGTACATGGGTTTGGCGACTTTCTGGATCCATTAAACGGACTTCATCAACTCGCGCTGGACTTAACGCATTCGCAATATAAGTAGCGGGATCGGGGGACCAGCGAATTACATCGATTTTTTCGCCGCGCAACTCGTTAACCACCACCTGAATTCTCGATCCCCGCGCTCCAATACAAGCTCCAACCGGATCTACATCCCGATCTAAAGTATCAACCGCTATTTTAGTTCGAGGACCAACATACCGCGATGGGGGATTTGCCTCCCTGGCGACGGCAACAATCCGTACTACTTCATCCTCGATTTCGGGTACTTCGTTAGCAAACAAATACACTACCAAACCGGCATCGGCACGGGAAACAAGTAACTGCGCTCCCCGTTGCTGTCCTTGGGAAACTTTTTTCAAATAGACCTTAAATGTCGCATTTGCGCGGTAATTATCGTTGGGTAGTTGCTCGCGCTTCGGCAATTCCGCTTCTACTTCTGGCTGACCGAAACTGCTAAAAACTGCCATAATCACCGACTGCCGCTCAAATCGCAACACTCGTGCCTGTAAAACTGTGCTTTCCAAATCTTGGAACTCTTCTTGCACCATTTGACGCTGTTGATCCCGAAGTTTCTGCGCCAAAACTTGCTTGGTTTGCATAGCTGCCATGCGCCCAAACTCTTCTTTTTTGTCCGGGGTGACATCGAGTACAACTTCTTGTCCTAATTCTGCATCTTCGCCACCCATTTGTTTGACTTGTTCAAGGGAAATTTCGTGGTCGTTGTTTGCGACTTCCTCGACAATAGTTTTAGTTGCTACAACTCGAAAACCCTGGTCTTCGATATCAAGTTGGACATCAAAATTTTCAAAGTAATCTTCATCGAATTGTCTGCGCTCTAAATTTTGGGCGCGACGATACCGTTCGTAACCTTTAAGCAGCGCTTCTCGAATCGCTGCTTGTACCGCCAAACGCGGCAAATTCCGCTCGCGGCTAATACTTTCGATTAGCTCTTTTAATCCTTGTAACTCAATCATTGACATAAGCATTCTCCTTATTATTGATTTGTAAAAAGCTGCGGGCTATTTGTGATTAGTCGTTAGTAATGACCGCCATTGTTCGTTACCGTGGCGGCGTGTGCGTGTAATCCCCCTACTCATGTGCCTACAAGCGCCCGTATCGTAGCAAGACCGACCTCCGGGGCAATGGCTGATAAATGACACCTACATGCAGCAAATGTTTCTGCAATTAACAAAAATCTGATAGCTAAAAAGCAAAAACGCAATTGGTTAGTAGCTATACATCAGCGGGAGGTGGGGAGATGGGGAGCCCTTCTCCCCT
>CAXTCQ010000301.1:0-10177 GCA_964242965.1 uncultured Calothrix sp.
GGATGTAAGATTCCATGACTCGCTGCGTTACCTTCCATTTGGGTAAAATAATCATCATTACCCAAAAAGGTAAAACAACAAGATTCGCAATATTGAAAATGTCAGAAATCGTCATAAAAGTTAGGGGTTAGGAGTTAATAATTAGGAGTTAGGAGTTAATAATTAGGAGTTAGGAGTTAATAATTAAGAATTAGGAGTTGAGAATCTCTTGTACGCAAACGCTCTGCATGGGAATACATTTATCGAAGACTGTTACCTCGACTGTATATATAGGAATCCGGTTTGATTTATGAAAAAATCTAAGAAGTATATGTAGGTTGCGTTACGCTGTCGAAGGAGCGCACCCTACGTATCTTTTCAAAAATCAAATAGTAGACAAAGTCTCTTAAACTACCATAATAATATAATACTTTTTGACTCCTAACTCCTAACTCCTAACTCCCAACTCCCAACTCCCAACTCCTAACTCCCAACTCCTAACTCCCAACTCCTAACTCCTAACTCCTTAAAACTGACTCAATTTTCGACGTATCTAAACCGCGTCCGATAAAAACAAGTTTAGTCTGTCTTTCCTCATCTTGTTGCCAGGGTCTATCGTAAAATTTTTCAAACCTATTTCCTACACCTTGCATAACCAGACGCATCGATTTGTTCGGTACTGCCACAAATCCTTTGACTCGATATATCTCCTGTTGTTGAACCAAACTTTGTAACTGAAGAAGCAATATTTCCGGGTCAAAACTGCGGTCAAAAATAACGTGGGTCGAGTTAATTTCGTCGTCGTGGTCGTGGTCTTCTTCACTGTCGTGATGGCTAGGACGACTATCTAAATTATCCTCGACAGCAGCTTGAATTCCCAGTAAAATCGATACATCGATTTCGCCATTGGTTGACTCAATCATCTTCACAACTCTAGGCAATTCTTGTTTTACTAATTCCTCAACTTCGGCTTTAGCTTGACTATCCACCAAATCGGTTTTATTCAAAATTACCAAATCAGCGCAAGCTAACTGGTCTTCAAATAATTCTTGCAAGGGTGTCTCATGTTCGAGATTGTCGTCAGCTTGCCTTTGTGCATCCACTGCTTCCGGGTTACTGGCAAAAGTCCCTGCTGCCACTGCCGCACAATCGACTACGGTAATAACAGCATCCACCGTTGCTGCATTGCGAATTTCTTGCCAGCGAAAAGCTTTGATTAACGGTTTTGGCAGTGCTAAACCCGAAGTCTCAATCAAAATACAGTCTATTTTGTCGCGTCGCTTCAACAATTGCTGCATCATCGGCAAAAATTCCTCCTGAACCGTGCAGCAAAGACAACCATTCGTTAATTCGTAGATATTTTCACTACCATCCTCATCTTCGGGGCAAATTTGACAGGATTTTAATAATTCACCATCGATACCAAGTTCCCCGAATTCGTTGACTAGTACAGCGATGCGTCGTCCTTGGTTGTTTTGTAATAAGTGACGAATCAGGGTAGTTTTGCCGCTACCGAGAAAACCAGTGATAACAGTAACAGGAATTTTTGCAGCCATTTAGATCCCCCCAACCCCCCTTAATAAGGGGAGCTTTTTTAGTGTTGTCTTTGCATTTTCTCTGATTGCTGGGTAAATTGGAAGTCAGAGGTTTAATTGTTTCAATAATAACTTTTGTCTAAGTGCTAAAACGTATTTATTTGAAGTGAAACGCCAAAAAATTAGGGGCAATTTCGTTACGATTATCTATACTCAACAACAGATAATCGTAAAGAAATCACCCCAAAAATAACTTACTGATATTACTCAGCAGTTACCAATTCAGTACTGTCACGAGTGCGACGACGAGTCAAGGTATTGAACACCATCACTCCGATAGCTTTAATGAGATTGCCTTCCAACTCTTGGAACATTTTCATGTTCACACCGAAAGCATCATTCGCTTCTTCAACAATGCGATCGCATGTTGCTTCATCGAGTGGCATTTCATCCAAAGCTGCACGATAGTTGGCTTTAAATGCTTTTTCATCGGGAATCTCAGGAAACTCATAAAATGCTGTACCACCATCGGTGAGATTCATCGCAGTCTGTGCGATACCTTTGAGAATTTGCCCTCCCGATAAATCACCCATGTAACGAGTATAAAAGTGGGAAATCAACAATTCGGGCGATCGCTCCGATAACTCGCGGATGCGTTTGACGTATGCTTCTCCCGCAGGTGAAAGCTTGACTTGTTCGCGCCAATTTGTACCGTAGTAGTATGCTAAATCTTCCTCTAAAGTTTGCTTGCGGTAAAGTTCGGGAAAGTTAATTTTAGAAACAATCGGGTGATTTTTATGCTTTTCCATCTCCTCTTCCATTGCCGAGTAGACGAAGTAGAAGTTACCAACTAACTTCCGATAAGAAGTTTTTTCGACTACACCTTTTAAAAAGCACTTGACAAAACCAACGTTTTCTGCCATTGTGTGTGCTTTTTTAGTGCCTATACGTAGCTTTGATGATAAATTACTGCTCATGCTAAAATTCTCGCTTTAAAAAAGTCAAATCTTGGTTGAAGTATTAAAAAAGATGAAGTGCTGTCTTCCACCTTCCTTTGTAAAAGCCACTAAAAGGTTAGAGTAAAACTTTTTGATGAGAATTTCTCTTAAATTGAATCAAATTGCAACAATTTGTAATTTTTGACACTTATAGGGAGTAGGGAGTAGGGAGTAGGGAGTGGGGGGACAAGGGGGATAAAGGGAAATATTTTTCCTTGTTTCCGACTTTTCGCACTCCCCTACTCCCTTACTTTTTTACTCCCCTACTTTTTTACTCCCTTACTCCCCTGCTCCCCTACTCCCCTACTCCCCACTCCCTATTCCCTACTCCCTAATTCAAACAATTGTTGGAAGTGTAAGCACTTTTGCTTAAAAAAACAGCCAAATTGGCATAGATTTGTAAAAAGGAAAACTTAAACTAATCCTGATTGAAAGGTATTCAAAAGGAATTGTTGAATAAATTGTAAAGTGATATTCTCCTTTGTGACTGTGTGGAGTGTTTAAACTATGGTGTCATATATAACTCGGCCTTCATCCGCGATTCGTGGAATTTCTACTGACGAGAGTAGCTCGGTAATAGGTGGGATAATGCTACCTGCAACTGCCCTATTTGGAACTGATGGTATTCGCGGCAAGGTAGGGGAATTGTTAACTGCCTCGTTGGCATTGCAAATCGGCTTTTGGACAGGAATCGTCTTGCGGAGTCATGCCCTAAAAGTCGGGCCCATTATACTGGGGCAGGACTCTCGCAACTCCAGCGATATGCTGGCAATGGCTTTGAGTGCGGGATTGACAGCCGCAGGAGTGGAGGTTTGGTATTTGGGATTGTGTCCCACTCCTTGTGTAGCATATTTAACTAGCATTACTGATGCCATTGGTGGTGTGATGATTTCTGCCAGCCATAACCCCCCGGAAGATAACGGTATCAAAATATTTGGTGAAAATGGGGCGAAATTATCTAAAGGATTACAAGCCGAAATCGAAGCCGGACTGCGCGGACTTGCTGCACCTGTAGCAATCAAAAGTGATTGCGGACGGCATTTTGCCCGTCCGGAGTTAATAGCAGATTATGCCGAGACTCTGCAAAAGCCCTTCCAAAATAGTTTAAATTTTGCGGGAATGAAGATAGTTCTCGATTTGGCTTGGGGTGCAGCGGTTGGGTTGGGTGCATCAGTATTCAAGTCGATGGGGGCTGAGGTAATTTGCCTGCACAACAAAGCCGATGGTGACAAAATTAATGTCAATTGCGGTTCTACCCATCTCGAACTTTTACAAGCAGCAGTTTTAGAAAATAACGCCGATATGGGATTTGCCTTTGATGGCGATGCCGACCGCGTTTTAGCTGTAGATAATACCGGACGCAAAGTAGACGGCGATTATATTCTTTACCTGTGGGGACGCAGCTTGATGTCAAAGCAGCAACTCCCCGATAACCTGATTGTTTCCACCGTTATGGCAAACTTAGGGTTTGAAAGGGCATGGAATAAACTCGGTGGTAGTTTAACTCGTACTGCCGTTGGCGACCAGTACGTTCAAGCCGAAATGTTGAAAACTGGTGCAATGTTGGGCGGCGAACAATCGGGTCACATCCTCTGCCCCCATTTCGGAATTACTGGAGATGGTATGTTAACTGCGTTACATATTGCGGCATTAGTCCGCGAGTCGGGAGTGAGTTTTGGCGAACTAATCGATCGGAGTTTTACGACCTATCCGCAGTTATTAAAGAACGTCCGCGTCGAAGACCGTAGCGTGCGGATGGCATGGGAAAAATGTCAGCCGTTGATGGATGCTATAGCTTGTGCCGAAGCGGCAATGGGCGACCGAGGTCGAATTCTCGTTCGTGCTTCCGGTACTGAACCCGTGATTCGCGTTATGGTTGAAGCTGAAGATGCTCAACTTACCCAGTATTGGACGGACAATTTAGTGGCAGCAGTTAAAGAAAACTTAGCGATGATTTAAACCAATTAACAAAAAAGCTTATTTTACTCAAAAAAAACCGGATGTCTCAAAGAAAGTCGAGGCTTCCGGTTTTTCATATTTTTAGTTGATTTGCCATTCTTTTTGCAAAACCTATAGCAACGAATAAACCAATAAAAAAATCGATATATTTAAAATTTAATACAAATATGTCAGGTAGGGGCACTGGGCTTTCGCCGTGCCCCTACGACCATGATTTTTGTGAATTAGTATCAGGTCAGGTAAGATGCCTAACCTCGGCTTTTTTAAGTAAATAGACTTAGGTTTGTAGTATTATCAATAACTATATTTCCAGGCGATCGCTACGGATTTATTTTTGACTAGCAGAATAAATATATTAGCAAGAGAAATACAAATATAAGTTAAAACTGAGTATTACAAATATCAGCCAATACCAAAAAAGCAGCCACTCCTATACGGACACAAGGCAAGAGTGCCCCCCACTCCCCACTGAATAACGGGCGGCGGGGGCCCCGCCCCTACCGACTCCCCACTCCAAACCTCCCCACTCATGCCAAAAAATAAACCAAAATCTAAACAGCAACCTCAAACAGAAGAATTAGCCGTTGACTTAAAAGAACGTCTTACCCAAAAGCGCAAAGCGACCCAAGCGCGTAAAGAACTTACCAGCTTTCTCTCCACTGTTGTTGGTATTGGCTTATTCCTTGGTCTGATACTTTTCTTGGTCGGTGGTATTAAGGTAGCGCTTCCTGCTGTACTCGGAGTCATCATTATTGCTTTATCGTACAAATACCCGCGCCAAGCTATATTTGCTTTTATTATTTATGTCCCATTTGGCGGTACTATTACCTACTACATCGGTAATAGCCCGATTTTGCAATTAGCCAAAGATGCCTTTTTCTTACCAGCACTGATTGGACTTTGGCAAAATGTCAAAAAGCAACGTTTACCGTTACTTATTCCCCAAGGACTCAAGCCATCGTTATACATTTTGCTCGGCTGTTGTATACTGACGCTGTTATTCGTCAACGGCGCACAGCAATTCAACCCTCCTCCGGCAATACCATTTAAACCTGCACCTAAAGAATTCCCGATTGGTATGGGAATTTTGGGACTCAAAGTCTTCTTAGGCTACGTACCCTTAATTAGTTGTGTTTACTACGTTATCCGCGACAAAAAAGATTTTTTACGGATAACACGTATGCAAATTGTTCTCATCATCGTTTGCTGTGCCCTTGGTCTAGTTCAATACTTCTTACTTTTAGTCGGCGTGTGCGAAGGTACGCGCAACGCCGAAGGTGGAGCATTATTCAAAGCCTCGCTTGAAGCCCGCTGTTATATCGGAGGTGCCTTAGTTTACAGTCCATCCGAGGGGATGATTCGACTGCCGGGTACTTTTGTCGCACCGTGGCAGTGGGCATGGTTTTTAATTTCCAGCACATTTTTTACCTTTGCCACGGGCTTTTCTGACCCTTCGATTTTGTGGCGGGGTATTAGTTTGGGTTCGATGGCGTTGGTGTTTGTGAATGCAGTTGTTTCCGGTCAGCGGATTGCTTTAGCGCTAGTACCAGTATGTTTTATTATGTGCTTGGTACTGACGGGACAATTTGCCAACTTAAAGCGGTTTATACCGATTTTTGGGGGATTGGCACTGATTTTGGGGATTGCGATCGCCAGTAACCCGACCGTCGTCGAAGAACGTACCGCAAGCTTTGTAGGTCGTTGGGAAGCTTCGCCACCTTATGACTTTATCGTTCAGCAATTTGAAGAAGTTTGGAAAAATCTCGATGGACCTTTAGGAAATGGTTTAGGTCGGGCAACTAATTCAGCGCGTGCTTTAGGTGAAACCAAACTAGTTGAAACATACTATCCTAAAGTCTTGCACGAAGTTGGTCCAATTGGCTTAATCGGCTTCGTAGTCATGGTGACATGTTTGACAGTAATTTGTTTCCGTACTTATCGAACTGTAAAAAACCGTAATTTCCGCAGTTACGGAGCTGCTATGTGGGTGTTTATATTGTTTATAAGCTACAACACTTATTACTATCCTCTGGATGTCGATCCGGTGGCAGTTTATTACTGGTTAGCGGCTGGAATCCTGCTGAAACTACCAGAAATTGATAAGTTAGAACGGTTAAAAGAAGAACAAGCCGAACAGGTGCTATCTCAGAAAAGTAAGAAAAAGAAAAAAGCAAAAGCAGCAAAAACATTAGGGTAGGTTGGGTTACGCTATCGCTACACCCAACCTACAAAACTACAAAACTAACCATTAATTAATAACTCGCAAATATAATATGCTACCTAGTATTTCAGTAATTATTCCTACATACGGACGCGAAGAACCATTACGCGACAGCATTGAGGATATCCTCAAACAGGACTATCCCAATTATGAGGTTTTAGTCGTAGACCAAACCCCACAACACAAACCAGAAATTGAAAGTTACTTACAAGAACTTGCTACCTCAAATAAAATTAAATTCTTTCGTCTGAATTGGGCAAGTTTACCCGGTGCGAGAAATTATGCGGTGCGACGTTCTACAGGTGAAATAATTCTATTTATCGATGATGATGTCAAACTCGAACCAGGTTTTTTAAAAGCACACGCCAAAAATTATCTTGAAAAACCCGAAGTTGGTGCAGTTGCCGGACGTGTATTTGACCGCATGAAAATGTCAGATGCAGCCCAAGGTCGAACTCAAGGTGATAGTGATTACAAAGTAATTGAGTATCTCCCACCCCAAGCGATGGACCCTGCTATTGCTTGGTATTATATCGATTTAGTTCACGCCGTTAAACCTCAAGAAGTATTAACAGCACGCGGTTGCAATATGTCATTTCGCCGCGAAATTTTTGAAGAGTACGGGCAGTATTTTGATGAACGATTTCGCGGTAGTGCAGTTCGAGAAGAGTCTGATTTTTGCTTAAGATTGCGCCAAACTGGGTATAAAATTTGGTATGACCCCGACGCACATTTGGTGCATTTAGGTGAAGAAACAGGTGGTTGTCACGATGTCAGCACGCGGTCAATCAAATATCAAATCACTTTTTACCACAATCATTTTTTTATGGGATTAAAGAATCTGTCCCCTATGCAATGCGTCCGCTTTTTCGCTAAGTTGTTTGATTGTCACGTTCTCGGACATCCTCCTTGCTATAAGAGTGGTTCATCTATCAAGGTATTGACACGTTTTATTTTTTATGCATCGGCTTTTGCGATCGCAGTTTGGAGATGGATTCAATCGAGTTGGAATCGCGGACAGATATTTAGCCAGCAAGATGAATTATTCCAGCATCCGATGCATGAAAACACTAACTATAAAAATCCCAAATCATTAGTGAGGAATATTTAGAATTAGGACTAGCATGAGAATGCAGAAGGTATATTGCCGATAATATGAGGTTTTTGGGGTTTTGGAATAGTCGGTTACGCGCCCGTTGTACTAGTTCCTGAACACTCAAAGAATATTGGTAACCTTGTAGTGGGGAGGAAGTAATATCCCCAACTTGGCATTTATTTGTCAGGGTTCTGATTCCTTGATAAAATAACAAACAAAAAGACATAAAAAAATGGAAGTTCTATTTTGTTTTGATAGCAAATACGAACAGCACTTTGGCGCTTCGGTAACGTCGCTACTTGTGAATAACCCAGGTCGGGTTCGATGCTTACATATCATGATTGATGAGGCTAGTAAACAATTAAAGCAAAAGTTAGACCGGATAAGCCAAGATTATGAAGTTGAAGTTTGTATCCACAAAGTTGATATCGAACAGTTGTCTGATTTGAAGATTACAGCACATGCATCGGCAGCAAATTACTTGCGTTTATTAGCCTCGGACATATTACCAAAAACATTAGCTAAAGTTCTTTATCTAGATTCAGATTTAATTGTAAATGCACCAATTGACGAATTATTTAATACCGATATTACCAACTATCCATTAGCGGCATGTGGTGATAAAGTTATTACTACTAAACAACGGCTGCAACTCCAAGGCAATTACTATTTTAATTCCGGTGTAATATTAATGAACTTGGACTATTGGCGACGCGAAAAGCTAGGATTAAAAGCTATTGATTTTATCCGAAACAACCCCGACATGATTATCTTGTGGGACCAGGATGCGTTAAATAAAATTGTCGATGGTAATTTTCTTAACTTGAATCGTAAATGGAATTCTTTAGTTGATTTATATGCAAACCAATCTCAAGTAACTCCAGATTCTATAATTATTCACTTTGTCGGTTCCTTAAAACCTTGGCATGGTTGGTGTCTCGATAGCCAAAAAGAAATTTATTGGTCTTACCTGAAAAAGTCACCTTGGGCAAATTCTATCCCCACCTTTCCGAAGAATTTGAAGCAGACTCTATCGGCTATTCGTTATCTTTTCAATCATTTCCGCAAACTGAAACATGCATAAAATAATACCTGCTGTAGGGTGTGTTAGCGACAGCGTAACGCACCGTTTTAAACTATCACGGTGCGTTATTACTCCCTGACCGCATTGAATATTTTTTCATTTAAACTCCTATTAATCATATGAAAATTTTAGTTGCCAGTCATACCTATATTGTTGATTTGAATTGTGAAAAGTTACGTGCTTTAGCACAACTTGAATCTGATACCGAAGTAACTATAGTTGTCCCCAAACGCTGGAAACCGGGTGGAGTTCAAAACAAAATTATTGAAACTCAATATCGGGATGAAGGCAAATTTCGGATAGTCCCAGTTTCTAATTTTAGTCAAAATCATCAAGGACTATTAACATTTGGTGCAGATTTGATATCAGTTTTAAAGCAATTTCGCCCCGATATTATCCAAGTTGAACAAGGTTCTAAAGCTTTAGGTTATGCACAAATGATAGCTTTGAATAGATTATTGGGATTGAAGGCAAAAAATCTATTTTTCACTTGGTGGAATCTACCTTACGAACTCAATTTGCCAGCGTCGCTACTTGAAAAGTATAACTTGAATAATACACACGGAATTATTTCTGGAAATCAGGACGGCGCGGAAATACTACGACAGCGCGGGTATAAAGGTGCAATTAAAGTTATGCCACAACTTGGTATAGATGAAACTTTGTTCGCCCCGAAGTTACAACCTGAATTGGCAGAAAAGGTAGGAATTAAATTAGGTGAATTTGTTATTGGTTTTGTCGGTCGTTTTGTTCAAGAAAAAGGTATTTTAACACTTTTAAATGCTTTGGCACGTATCAAAGATAAAGATTGGAGATGTTTGCTATTGGGACGGGGACCGTTGCAAGATGAGTTGATGCAAAAGGCAGCCGAGAATAATATTCGAGACAGAATTATTTTGGTTGAGAGTGTCGCGCATCACGAGGTTTGCAATTACATCAATTTAATGAGTACTTTAGTATTACCTTCAGAAACAACTCATAATTTTAAGACTTTGACTTCTGTTGGTTGGAAAGAACAATTTGGACATGTAATTATTGAGGCTATGGGATGTCAAGTGCCTGTAATTGGTTCGGATTCGGGTGAAATACCTTATGTAATTGGCGATACTGGAATGACTTTTCCGGAGGGGAATGTGGAGGCGCTTGCTGGTTGTTTGACGGCTTTGATGGATGACCCGGAGTTGGCACATAATTTAGGGCAGTTGGGTTTTGCAAAGGCGATGGGGCAATATACGAATACGGCTTTGGCGAAGCAGCAGTTGGAGTTTTATAAGGAGTTGGTTGGGGGAATGGTTGGGTGATTAT
>CAXTCQ010000302.1:0-10166 GCA_964242965.1 uncultured Calothrix sp.
CATTAAGTTTTGTGCTTTTATGTCTCGATGAATGATATTTTTATTATGAATAATTGTTAGTACTTCTAAAATTTCTATTAAAAGTTGCGTCACTTTAGCTTCACTTAACTTATTGCCAGAGACAATTTCTTGACTCAAATCATGTCCATTAATGTATTCCTGTACTAAGTAAAATTCGCCCCCTTCTTCAAAGTGAGCAAAAAGTCGTGGAATCTGACTATACTCATTACCTAAACGATATAGGGCTTTTGCTTCCTTATTAAAAAAATTAATAAAGGCTTTTAACTCTTCTTGGCTTTGGCTTTGCCGGAGATTTTTGACGACACACCAAGGATGGTCGGGTAAATCTAAATCTATAGCTAAATAGGTAATGCCGAAGCTACCGCTTCCCAGTTGCTTGATGATTTTATAGCGATTGCGGAGAGTATGACCGGGGAACATTGGATTTAACCTCAAACGTGACTCTGTAATTGAATTTGGTGCAGTTGTAGGTTTACCCACTTTAGTAAAAACCCAAAGCTATTTTCACACCAAATATGGTATCGACAACCCCACACCTGACAACGTGCAAGTAAGTTCTGGTTTATACGCAACTATCCTAAATATAGAAGCCTTCCGCATTGGTTACAACCCCCACAATTTTAGCTACAGCATTGATATAACCGAACGCAAACAACGCTTAGACGCATTATTCAAAAGCATACTCTACACGTACATGCAGCCGAACCGAGCAAAACGCAACACCAATTTGCCCCACCCCGACTATTTTGAGGGAGTTATTACCGTCAGCACGCTCAATAATGTCTACCCAAAACTACCCACAAGTGGATAAATCTGCTCAAACCGGAGGAATAGCGGTCGATTCCTTCTCCCCTAAAGGATTCACACCTTTACTCAATAAGGCGATCGCGCTAGTACTCCGTGTCATTAATGAGCGATGGGTTGCTTACCTTTGTAGGTTGGGGAGCCTAACTAGGAAGCACGCTATCTGCAAGTGGCGTTGGAACGTTCGCGCCGTAAGCGTTCTTGAAGGGTAGTGGAACCCAACTATTAAATGTTGGGTTACGCTTACGCTACAGCGCCACATGCTACAACGGGGGGAACCCCCGCAACGCAGTGGCTTCCCAACCTACAGCTAAGTAATCATTTGCACTTGTATATAAGTTGGCAATAGGATTGAGACAAATTTTTTCAGGTTACTAAGGCTACTAAAACAATACCTATGAGAGATGCGGAATCGACTAAGCAGGAGTAATGGATTAAGTAGATATAAACTCGCTCGATTATTGCAATCATAAATTTAAACTATTAAGATTTAGCAATAAAACCTTTACCTCGTAACAATTAGTTGTACTTTCATAAAGTATAATTAAGAAAAAGATATAAAAGTTTGGGCAGTAAAATCGGCAGTTCATTGCTGAGTATATTACCCGAAAGTTTGCATTTTGAAATTATTTTTACATTAGTACTGAGGCATTCTGTCCCCACAACTAGTTTGTGAGGCAAAATGCACAGAAGCGGAAGTAGTCAATTTATCGGTTGTAGAGGCAAAGGTCGGCGTGGGTCAATATCAACCTACTCAGCTAAATCGTTATAGTCCAGATGCGATCGCGCGTTACTATAGGTTCCGTCCCGCTCATGTGTGGGGACGGGCGATCAAAATTATCTGGTTTTTCGCTGGGTTTCTATTGGGTTTAAAGTGGGACGAATGGTTTAACCAAGTTGAGCAAAATAAGCTCAAGCGGGCAATCCAACTGCGACAGATGTTGACGCGATTGGGTCCGACATTTATTAAAGTTGGTCAAGCCCTCTCGACGCGACCGGACTTGATTCGCAAAGACTTTTTGGACGAATTGGTAAAGCTGCAAGACCAGTTACCACCTTTTGATAGCGGCATAGCCTATCACATTATCGAGACTCAACTCGAACGTTCGATAAGTGAAGTATTTAGCGAATTGTCACTGCAACCAGTTGCAGCAGCAAGTTTGGGTCAAGTTTATCGCGGTCGTCTAGCGAATGGCGAAGAAGTTGCGGTGAAAGTCCAACGTCCCAACCTGCGTCCAACGCTGACTCTCGACCTCTATTTAATGCGGTGGGCAGCAGGTTGGCTAGCACCTTGGTTGCCTCTCAACCTTGGGCATGACCTCTCTTTAATAGTCGATGAATTCGGCACAAAGCTTTTTGAAGAAATCGATTATATCAACGAAGCACGCAATGCTGAGAAGTTCGCCACTAACTTTCGCAACGACCCGCAAGTAAAAGTTCCAGCGATTTACTGGCGTTATACTACAAATTGCGTTTTAACTTTAGAGTGGATTGATGGCTTCAAGCTTACCGATACTAAAAGTATCCGCGAAGCTGGCTTAGACCCCGAAAGTATTATCCAAATTGGTGTTACATCCGGGTTGCAGCAACTACTCGAACACGGCTTTTTCCACGCTGACCCCCACCCAGGTAATTTGTTTGCGATGCGCGACGGTCGCATGGCTTACATCGACTTCGGGATGATGGATCAACTCGACGAAACGATGAAAGAGACCTTAGTTGATGCATTGGTACATCTGGTAAATAAAGACTATTCCGATTTAGCGGTAGATTTCGTTAATCTCGGTTTCTTAACCCCTGACACCGATATTCACCCAATTATTCCTGCCCTCGAAGCTGTACTTGGTAATGCGATTGGTAAAAACGTCAGCGAATTTAACTTTCGCACGATTACCGACCAGTTTTCGGCACTTATGTACGAATACCCGTTCCGAATTCCTGCTAAGTTTGCACTGATTATTCGGTCGTTGGTGACACAAGAAGGTATTGCCCTTACCCTCAACCCTAATTTTAAAATTGTCGAAGTTGGGTATCCTTATATAGCGCGACGGTTGCTCAATGGTGAATCTCCCCAGTTGCGGCGACGGTTGTTGAACGTGCTATTTAAAGATGGTAAATTCCAGTGGCAGCGCTTGGAGAACTTGATTAGCATTGCCCGCACTGATAACAACTTCGATGTTTTGCCTACTGCCCAATTAGGTTTGCAGTTTTTGCTTTCGGATGAAGGTAAGTTTTTGCGCCGACAGTTGGTATTAGCGCTAACTGAAGATGACCGTTTGCACACCCAAGAAATGCAGCGGCTGTGGAATTTGGTCAAAGATGACTTGCAGCCCAATCGTTTGTTAAATGCAGCTATTGGCGCATTGACCGAGTTATCACGCGAGGGTGTTGCCGCAATTTTACCGAAAGCACCGGGCAAGTCGGTGTTTAGTGATACTAAAAAAACTGAGAAAAAGTCGGTTTAAGTTTTGTTAAGGATATTAAAATCTATATCCCCCAACCCCCTTATTAAGGCAGGACTGTTTCCTAAATCCGCAGATAATTCGTTTAGCCGATGATATTGTAGGGGCACAGCACAGAATAGCCCCTACGACTGCCTCAAATTTAAACGAAAAAATAAGACTTCCAGATTTTTATATCAAGAATAAAACAGCCCTGCTTTATTAAGGGGGCTAAAAATGGGTAAAGTAAAAAGTATATTTTTACTTAAAAATAATTTCATTTACACAGGAGTCCTGCTTGTACTACTTTCCCGAACAACCGCCATATTTTCTACTGGCAATTGGTTTATTTGCTGCTGTCACGTCAGGTACAGCACTCGCTGGAACTCTCAAATCAATTGTTGCTAAATGGCAAAGCGATGGTGCAGAAAATTCTGGAACGCGGTTTGTAAAAACAAATTTATTATTACCGTTTTTGGGCGTAGGTGTCGGTATCGCCCTGTTTTTAGTTTCGGGCTTAGAAATATTTGGTTTTCCGCCATTTATTTCTTTCGCAGTTGGTTTACCCATCGCTTTATTCACCATTTTGCTGATCTGGTTTCAATTGGGAAGCATGATGAGCTTTGTCGAAACCAACGGTATGCGATCGCTTGACCTCGATTCGTAAATTAATCGTAGAATTAAGGGTAGGTTGGGTGGAGCGACAGCGTAACCCAACATTATCCAACATTTGCTGATAAATTGCGACCAACTCATCATTTCATTTAGTTTGGTTATCTCGTAGTTTTCTTCCACACGTTTGCGACCAGCTTTACCCATTTTTTGCCAGTCTTGGGAATGCTTGATGAGGTAGGTTAATTTTTGTGCGATCGCATCTGCATCTCGTTCGGGTACTAAGAATCCCGAAACTCCATCTTCGACTAATTCGGGAATTCCACCATGCAATGTACTGATGACAGGTAAACCCATTGCCATTGCTTCTTTTAATGTGTTGACGGGTGCATCCTGATTTCCATCTGTACCAGTAACGCTGGGAGCAACAAAAATATGACAGGTGTTGAGAATTTCAACTATTTCTTTTTGCTGTTTCCAACCCAGTAATTTGACTACATGGGCAACATTCAATTCAGCGATTAATTTCTCGAAATACTCTTTTAACTCACCATCACCAATAATGTTGTATTCAAGATTTGGATGAAGACTTTTGTGTTGGGTTTTGCTCCGCTTCACCCAACCTAGACCTTACTGAATTAGAGTATAAATTTGTCTCACGCAGAGTCGCATCGTAGAGAGTAAGAGCTTTTGATATATTCATTGCTTGTAAAATTGGGGGATGATGAGAACCAGGATATTGAATACAACTAATAGTTCCTTTTTTAATCTGCAAGCGCTCAATTTGCTCTAAATTCATACCAATAGCTTGACAAATTAGATATTTAATAGTCTGTTCGTTTGCCACAACTAAACCAGTTGTCAAGTTGTCAGGATCTGATCCAGTCTTCGCATTAATTACGATTTGCCAATCCTGTGGATAATCTTCGTGCAATACTTTGAAATTACATGTTTCTGGATGATATTGTAAGATTTGTTCGGCAATTTCATGTGAATTATTAGAAACACTACTCAAACTAAATTTAATACTAATCTCTTTAAGTAATTCAGCTAAATTATGGATTTTTTCTACAGCTATATTTGAAGCTATCAGCACTAGACGCAAACCTTTACCCCCCTCTTGGGGTTTGGGTAAATATTCCCCCACATGGGAACTCAAATTCATTACCTCCAGTTGTCCTGATTCCAAAGAACCATCAGCAAAATTCAACACGCTGATGCCGCAATTTGATTGTTGAATACAATGATAACGGTCAGGAGTTATACCAAGAGCAGTACTAATCAAAGCGCGGTTTGTACCACTGTGAGTTACCAGTAACAATGTCTTCCCGACATAATGCGGTAACACCTCTTGCCAAAATTCTTGGACTCTTTGGTACAAGCTGAGTACAGGGTAAATACATAAATGCGACCTCTGCCCCAATCCGAATCCAAGCAAAAGGGAATCTAACTCGGTAATTGGATTCATCCAAAACTGATGGGGACACTGCTTCCAAAAGCGATACTCGAGAGGGAAGTTCTCGCGCACATATTGAAACGCTAACCCTTGCCATGCTGGCATATCGGTTTCGCGTAATTTGTCGGTAACAAAAATTCCACTTGGGTCAACCTGGGGAGCCATCACTCCTAAAATTTCCCTAGCTGTTTCCTGCGCTCTTTTCAACGAACTAGCATACATTGCGTCAAATGCTAACTCCTGCAAAAAGCTGCCAGTTTTCCGGGCATCGCTGCGTCCTAGCTCGGTTAATACTGACTTATCGCTGCTACCTTGATACAATCCCAAAGCATTGTAAGTACTTTGTCCGTGTCGTACCAAAATCACGCGGGTTTGCCTCGATTCCTCACGCTTTAACTGCATATGCATCTCCTTCGGAAGTGTCAAGTCAAAATCAGCACCTAATAAACAAAAAGCAGCCTAATTTTTCTTAGGCTTTAGGGCTTTAGCTCAGTTTGACTCAGTTTGAAAAATAACTGGGGTAATTTATGATGCTTAGTTTTTGTTCGCAAATAATTTACGTAAACACTTCTTTTTTGTTCAAAGTCCAAATTACTCTTAACTAGCAAAATTACCTCGGTATATAGTTATTTCGCGGTTTTGGGAGTGGATGGATTACTGCGTGCGATGCCCTTGGCAACCACTTTGTGGTATCGCAACTCAATTGAAAAAGCAAGAGTTGATGAAAAAAAAGGGGAAGAAATTTCAGAACAAATAGAGTATCTGCTGGCATTCAACATCAAGATCGTTTCATTGGTCAGTCTTGACTTGCAAGATACCTTCGATGACGAGGCGCCCGATCAGAGGTGCGATATCGCCATCGAAGTCCAAATTGGGTGCCCAATCGGCAATGTCAAAGAGACTAAATTCATCTTGTTTGAATAAATTATCCACGAGGTTTACCGGGATTCCCTTTAGATCAATTTGTTTTGACCCAACCTGCATTTGATAGTGTTCTTCGTCGATTTGCTTAACGCGAATGCGATGCAGTGGAGACCAGGCAAACCGAGTCATGAATCCATTCTCAAAAATGTCAGTTCCCATCTGAACTGGTAAGGTGATGGGAAGCGGCGGTTGATGACGACACGCTAGAGTATCCACATATCTGTGCAGAATGTCAGGTTGATGTAAGGTCTCAATCAGATGCTGCCGTAGCGCGGTTAACTGTTGTTGCATCGCAGTTCTGTTGTCATCCCCGATAATTGGTAAGCGTTGCCGCCAGTCAGAATTCTCTTGTAATTCACGGATGAGCCAGCGCAGCCAGTCCAGCCCGGTCTGGCACTCGATCCCGATAGTGAGATGTAAAGAAGGCTGTTCGCAAGCGACAGCATAATGCCAGTGCCCTCGCGGGATGTAAAGCAAATCCCCAGCCTTGAGCACACACTGCAAGTATGGTGGCTCCTCCGGTTTGGGCTGGTTTTCCGAGAGCATCCCTGAAGTAGGATAGAGTACGGTTTCTCGGTAAACGCACCACTCCTTTTCACCGTCGATCTGCAAGATCAGCACATCGTGAGTATCGTAGTGACATTCAAATCCCTGCTGTTTAGCAGGCGAACAATACAAATTGGCATGGGTTTCATAGCCAATGTCATAGCGAAGGTTAGCCGCCAGTTCAGCTACTGTTGGTAGACGCTGATGAAGCCCGTTAATAATGAGTGTGGCTCCTTGACGCAGGCGATCGCTCCAGTCTTGCGGAGCAGGTGTCTCTGGCAGCAGTTTGCCATTAATAGCAAAGCGGATATCTGGAAATTTGAGTTTTTGATAGTTCAGCAAATAATTCAGATCGTGCCAGGAGAAGAATATCTGAAACTTTTGAAAATTACCGGTGGAAATGTGAATTGCCTTCTGTGTCCAGTACTCTGCTAGAAACTGGTCGGCTGGATACGGTGCCAGCAGCTGTTGCAAGGTTTTCATAACCCATTGATACCTAAGCTTGTGACATAAAAAGCTCTTCATCAACAACCTAAAATCACTTTAGACTGTTGATGAAAGAGGCAAAAATGCAGAGAACTTCGATCGATCTACTGGAGTTGTGACAGCACAAGTACCATCTTGAACAATCGATTTTAGTCCCCTATAATCGCTCTAAAACTTAGATATAGGAATCTGATTTGATTTTTGAGAAGATACGTAGGGTACGTTACGCTGTCGAAGGAACACACTTTACGAATAACTATTTTTTAAGCGCAAGCTACGCGCTCCAAAAATCAAATAGGACGGCTATATGTCAATACAGTTCAGTTAAGCGTTGTCGAATAATCCATCCCCCTAAATCCCCCGATAATTTGGGGGACTTTAAGAAAGTTATTGCCCCTTTTTTAGGGGGGGGTTGGGGGATCTCATTCTTAACACCAAGCCTATTAGACATCTCCAGAAATGAATTCTGCGTTATCCGAAATCCTTGTAGAGGCGCGTTCGCGCAGCGTGCCGCCTCGGCAAATTAAGCCCTGCGGGCACACTACCTGTTGCTTGCTTCCCCGGAGGGGTACGCGTCTCTACATTCTTTTTTGGAGATGTCTATTAGGCTATATGTCATCTAATCGTCATAGTATTCGTCATAGTAATCGTCACCGTCATCATTACTATCGTTGCTACTGCTGTTGCTGCTGCTGTTGCTGCTGCTGTTGCTGCTGCTGTTGCTGCTACTGTTGCTGCTGCTGTTGCTGCTGCTGTTGCTACTGCTGTTTCCCGCTATGAGTTGTTCAGAAGGCTCACGATCTTCTAAATTAACCACGCCAACCTCAATGGACGATTGCCGCGCTGACACAGAGGCAGTAGCTGATTGACCTCCGAACGGTAACAATACCGCAACATTCGCACTCAGAAATAAACCAAGAATAACTCTAGGATTCATGTATGTACCTTCCTTAATAAATGAACGATCGGTAAGAAGAGTCATTACCAGCGAAGCGAACCAATCCCAACTCCGGAGGGGCACGGGGACACTCCACGTACACAGCTACATCTGGTTGATGTTTTCCTGCTGATATACATAATCGCTGTTATATATGAGTTCTTTATGAAGTCTTTATGAGGATTTTCTTATGAAAATATTTTAGAAAAAGAAGGTTTTACGAAGAGTACCCACAAAAATCGGGTCATAAAAGCGTTATGCCAGGGCTATTTCATTCTAAAAAGTTGCTGGAGTGTGTCTAATCCAAAGGAACATAGCCGTTGAGCTTGTGCCATATTTTCAAACATATTGTCACGGAATAGATTGATTGCAAAATTTCGAGCGATGCGGAAGCCGCCACTACGTGAACGCAAAAATTTGAGTCCGGGGAGTGGTGCGAATTCTAGAGGCATCAACAAGACTGAGTAAAAGGACGTTTTAGGTGCGGGTCGATTGCGGATTACTTCGATTCGTTAATCTTGATTTAAATGTAATTTGACCTTCTCTAGTAAATCACTAAATTTGAATGGTTTAGTCACATAATCATTCGCACCCAGATTTAAAGCAATAGCCCGATTGCGGTCATGATCGTTAAGAGCAGTCACTATAATAATTGGAAACTGCTCTCCTTGAGCGCGAAGTTCTTTTAAAACAGCCCAACCATCTGTAATTGGTAAACCTAAATCTAACAATAGCAATCCAAATTCCTCATTCAGGGCTTTTTGCAAAGCTTGTTGTCCGTCGGCTGCAACATCTGTAGTAAATCCGTATTTTCGTAATCCTTTTTCGATAAAAGCGGCTAAACGTTCCTCATCTTCAGCTATTAATATATGGTTTATCATGTAAGGTTATAGTTAAAAATACAATTATAGTCGCTTGTAGGTTAATTAAATTAAATCCTATAGTTATCATAGATTTAATAAAGATTATGTAAACCCCACTACGCGCTTTCGTGGAGGGGAAATTTTAATACCTAGACAATTACAGCGAATAATTGCATTTTAGTTAAAATTATCGGCATTGCTGAATTGAAGTATGAAATAGAAAATGGGGTATATTAAAATTCTTACTCTTTGCGCCTCTGCGTCTTTGCGCGAGATAAATTCATACTCGGATTCAGCAACGTCAAATTATCAATTAGTTAGGACTTACGCAAAAAAATTTTGTCATGCTGTACGCAACCCTTCGCTTGCAGTTCCTTGGCTGAGTCCCAAGGGGGCACGCTGCGCGTTGGCGTACCCCTTCGGGGAGCCGTAAGCGAAGCGCTGCCGAAGGCTAGGCTAGCCTGCCCGAAGGGCTTACGCTCAGGACTCAGAATGACAGTTTTTCGTTAAAATGCGTAAGTCTATTAGTATACCAGCCTTAGAGACCACAATTAAGCCGAGTCAAAATGAAAGAACTTAAATATAGCGGTTCCCGGTCTGGTGAAGTATGCAAGGGCAGGGATGCCCAACGCGGCTGTGCTATAACTCTTTGTACCCCCGCAACGCACTGGCTCCCCCACAAGAGTTTTACTTTTATCTTGCGCCTATACGTATAAAACCTTATTTACATAAATTAATGTAACTAATTTGACAGCAGATTATTACTTTATAATAGTCCTCTTCCAGAGGACTTTGGCTATTAGACAGGGACTTACAGTCTAAGATCGGACGAAGCGCAGTCAAAAAATCTCTAAATACTTAGTTCTTTTTCTCCTAGACAATATAACTAGTGCAAAATGTAAATTTACCAATTTAATTGATACCTCACTCAAATAAGTTAATTCAGCAGGTGGGAGAAGAATTTTAATAATACCTAAATAATACTTTCTTACCCTTAAATAAGAATGTCATGAAAATTAGGTGAGAAAATTCTCATGCTTTTAACCGATAACCCATCCCGCGAACAGTTTCAATTA
>CAXTCQ010000303.1:0-10144 GCA_964242965.1 uncultured Calothrix sp.
GGTGATGTCCCCCGACTTCTCAAAGATGCTGCTGGTTTGGGAGGTATCTAAATAAATGTAAAATAAAAATTAAGATTTTAAATATAAATATTTTTTCATGAGCAAAGAAATATATAGCATTCCTAAATCCCGAAGTGAAGGCCACAGAAACCCGGTATCTTCAAGATACCGGGTTTCTAGCCCCCGCGACTTTTATAAATAATATAGGATTGCTATATGTTGTACAGTGACTTCAAAAGCATTGACCAAGCAGTTAATTTACTTAAATTAACAGTCGAAGATATTCCTCATTTATTCGGTCAAATTGTACCTATTGAACCTTCTGCGCGACTCAAAGAAACACTTTTATAAACTTTAGATTTAGCAGCAAGCATTAGTACTGAAAAAGCTCGTTCTGAGTTGATTATTACTCCTGTACTCCTAGAAATACGGCGATTATTTCCGAACAAAATAGGTTATTTTTCTGGCAATACATTTAATGTTGATGATTCCAAAGGATTGACAGGTGCTTGCAATTTTATTTTAAGTGCATCAAGTAATCAATCATTAGTTACTGCTCCTGTGTTAACTGTGGTAGAAGCTAAAGATAATGATATCCGCATCGGTTTAGGGCAATGTGTCGCGCAAATGCTTGCCGCACAAATATTTAATACAATCAAAGGAATTGAACAAAAAGTTATCTATGGTGCAGTTTCAACAGGTACTAACTGGAAATTTATTATGCTGGAAGGAGATATTGTCAAAATTGATTTAACTGAGTATTTTATTACTCAATTGAACCAAATATTAGGTATTTTGGCAGAACCATTTAAAATCTATTTTGGAGTAGTTTGATTTATAAAGATAAAAAAATCCATCCTGCATACTACATGCAGGATGGATTTTATCTAACCAACTTTAGCCAAAATTTAGCCGACAACTAAGGTAGAACGAAGTTCTTCTTGTTGTTCGCGCATCCAGTGACGGTGCTGCGCGATCGCCGAAACAAATTCTTTCGCTACTTGCTTAATATCCGAAGCATCGCGGCTAACTACAACACCTTTATCGGTTGTCATTTTCTTACCATTTTCGGGCAAGCTTACACCTTTAATGTTAGCTTCTTTAAGCAATTCCATGCCTTCACCAGTAGCTGCGATCGCTTTACAATGTTTGAATGCCTCCTTGACAAAATGCAGCGCATCCTCATCTTTTTTCAATGTTGCAACATGCGCTCCACCAGGAATGTAAACTGCATCAAACATTACCGAAGCACTGGTAAGAAGGGTTCTTTCAACATCGACTTCCTTACCGTCAGCGCTCTTAATTTTGCCACCAAACTTCGACACAATCATGGGTATAGCACCTTCGGCTTTGAGAGCTTCTTTGATTCCCATCAATTGGTCACCGCTAAACCCATCAGCAGCCAAAATCGCAATTTTGCGGGTTTTAATCGAATCCTTAGGCTGATTTTCCATGCTTACAGCTGGAGAAGTCCTACCGTGATTGGGAATTACTTCTTTTTCAGGTGCGGGAAGTCCCAATCCGGCAGCAACGAGTTTAGCAAAGTCGTGGTCAATATGGTTGAATAAGCCAAGTACCCGTTCCTTAACTTCTTTGTGCATCACTTTGCCCAACTCGAAGTGAGCAGCTTTGACTAAATGCTCTTTCTCAACCTTCGATAAGCTATTCAAAAACAGCGTTGCTTGCGAGAAGTGGTCTTGGAAACTCTCACTACGTTCGCGGATTTTGTGTCCTTGCATCCGTTCTTGATAGTGAGCAAACCCTTCGGGACTTGCCATCGGACAGCCACCACCGAGGGAATTGGGGAAGTAATTAACCTTCGATGTTTTGATATTGACTTGCGCGAAACCGTCTTGTTGGTTGTTGCTAACCGGACATACAGGTTTGTTAATTGGCAAGTCGTTAAAGTTTGCTGTTCCTAAACGGTGCATTTGAGTGTCACCGTAAGCAAATACACGACCTTGCAGCAATGGGTCATCCGAGAAATCGATTCCTGGTACAACGTTAGCAGGTTGGAATGCAACTTGTTCGACTTCGGCAAAGAAGTTATCGGGGTTGCGGTTGAGTACCATTTTGCCGATTGGCTTAACTGGTACTAATTCTTCGGGGATTATCTTGGTTGAATCGAGGATGTCAAAATCAAACTTAAACTCATCCTCTTCCTCAATAATTTGTACGCCAAGTTCATACTCTGGGAAATCACCTGCTTCGATTGCTTCGAGCAAATCGCGGCGATGGAAATCAGGGTCTTTACCTCCCAATGTTTGGATTTCGTCAAATACCATCGAATGGACACCTTGTAGCGGCTTCCAATGGAACTTAACAAAACGCGCTTTACCTTGCTCGTTGACAAAGCGATAAGTATGAACGCCAAAACCCTGCATCATTCGGTAGCTACGGGGAAGAGTGCGATCGCTTAACAGCCACATAATCATGTGCATCGATTCGGGCATCAGCGAGACGAAATCCCAGAAGTTGTCATGTGCGGTCGATGCTTGAGGCATCTCGTTGTGAGGTTCTGGCTTCACTGCATGAATTAAGTCGGGAAACTTGATTGCATCTTGGATGAAGAAAACAGGAATGTTATTTCCTACCAAGTCATAGTTTCCATCTTCAGTGTAAAATTTGACTGCAAACCCGCGTACATCGCGCACAGCATCAGCCGAACCGCGAGAACCGCCTACAGTTGAAAAACGTGCAAATACAGGAGTTTTTACCGATGGGTCTTGAAGGAATTTCGCCTTCGTGTACTCTTTTAGCGACTCGTATGGCTGAAAATAACCGTGTGCTGCTACACCACGAGCATGAACTACACGTTCTGGAATACGTTCGCGGTTAAAGTGGGCGTTTTTCTCATGAAAGTGGAAATCTTCGAG
Source organism: uncultured Calothrix sp. (assembly GCA_964242965.1). Lineage (GTDB taxonomy): Bacteria > Cyanobacteriota > Cyanobacteriia > Cyanobacteriales > Nostocaceae > JANNFJ01. Next base: position 2,877 of record CAXTCQ010000303.1, read on the forward strand.
TAAAGTCGGTCCCCGCGAACCTGCTTTTAACGAGTCGTTAGTATTGCTAACTCGTACACCTTTATTCGTTGTAATAAACTCACCCGGTTCTTGGCGATTGGCTTCCAAGCTTTCGTTTTTAGTTTGCTCGTTAATGTTTTGTTCGCTCATAAAATCTTTGCTTACGTCAGGATGTTTAAGATTATGTACAACCAGCAATCAAACAGCTATTAGCATCTCACGCCATTGACTCGAACATGAGACGTAAAAGCCTTTCGTGTGGGGTTTAAGATTGTTTGTGTCGCTATTTCAATGTTCAAACTTTACAATCTAAGCGACATCATCCAAATGAGATAGTTAAATTTTTTCGTGGCTATATAAAAAGAGTGATGAAAGAAAGGGTGTAAGGATGTAAGAACGACAAAATACTTCTGCCATAAAAAACTGCAAATTTTTCAGCACTTTGCATTAATACTGTAGGGGCACGGTATTGCCGTGCCCCTACAACTATCTATGTTTACACGCTATACTTCATTTAGATAAAATTCGCGCTTAATTTGTTATAAACCAAACGCGCAGAACCCCAACTTCTCAAATAAGTCAGGGTTCTAGGTTTTTCAATATAGTTCCGAAAAATAAAAATTGTCGGGTTTCGTTTCCAAAACCCAACTTGAAATACACATATTTTGCGATTATTATCAATTAAATTAAAACTTCTAACGTTACCGATGCCACTCCGCTGCCAATCATTTGCAAGTGTCTTGCAGCATTTGTAGAAAGATCGATAATTCGACCACCAACAAATGGACCTCGGTCAGTAATTCTAACTATTACAGAGCGACCATTCCAATTGTTGGTAACGCGGACTCGCGTACCAAAAGGTAAACTCCGATGCGCTGCGGTTAAAGCTTCGGGATTAAATCTTTCACCACTAGCTGTACGACTTCCAGATTCATAACCGTAAAAAGAAGCCATACCGCGAGAAATACTTCTTACCCTACTAGTCGCTTGTTGCGATCGCAGTTTCTGTCGTGGCTTTTTAGTAGTTTGAACTATTTGCTGTGGCTTTTTGGTAGTTTGCTGCGGTTGCGTATTTACCTCTGGTTGTGCGACGCTCTTTTTAGCAACCGTGTGTGCCAACACAGCATCATCAATCTTACTTATAGGGGCAGCATTACCGATTAATCTCCGCAAACGGTTAGTAGCTTGTAATGAATCCTGCGCTGGGTTATTGGTGGTATCTGGTAAACGGGTACTAGCATCGATTGCGACTAATTCTTCACCATTTGCGCGAATGATGTGCTGTCCTTTCTTCCAACTAACAGTAATTTGATTTGCGTCAACTTTATTTGAGATCAGCAAATTAATTTTAGATGCGATCGCGTTTGCTCTCTGAGTCGGATTATTATCTGTAGCGGTAGTTTCTTCACCTACAAAGGTAAGGAAAGGAATATTGCGGACATACAACGTTGCAGCTTGACGACCTGCTAAATTATGCGCGTGAATTTCAGTAATTACGGTTTGTGCAGCAACCTTGGATGGAGATGGGGAATTTTTTCCATTTAGCTCCGAACCAGAAGCTGCTTTATCTTGATTAGGAGAAGTCATGTTGGTTGTTGCAGCACTAGCAACCGACGGTAATCCGAAAACAGTCGTTGAAAAGGCAACAACAGACCACAATTTTTTTTGATTCATCTCTCAGTTTTTTTAGTGATTGAAGTGGATTTTGTTTATTTGGATGCCGAACAACTAACGTCACCCAACAACTCGGACTTCGGTTTCACTTTTGCTTATATATAACAGTCGAATAAAAACCTTGAGAAAGCAAGGTTTTCAACTCCAACGTCGTCAATCTATCAAACTCGAATCACTATAAACAAGTGACCGCGATCGCAAAAAGCACTTTTTTTTCTCAAAATTATTTTTATTTTCTAACTTAATAATGATTTTCTGTAAGGCAACATACAATGCCCGTTTTTTGTATCTATCCTAAGTTAGACAACATGTAATTTAAATTACTAAAAGTAATTTCCGTAGGGTGCGTTAGCAAAGCGTAACGCACCATCGACACGTAGTTAACAATACAAATACTTTTTTGCATCTATCTTCAGTTAGATAACTTAAGGATATATGGTGTAGGTAATCAGTCAGGCATAATCGACCATAACGCTTTTATTCATAGCCTTTCCCTTTTATCCTTTATCCCTTCCCCCAGGTAAACATACTCCAAGATTATTTAATCTTTCGATTGCTTGCTTACTTTCGTTTGCTGCACCTTGCCGACTATATATATTTGCAGCTTGCTGATAATCTTTCATTGCAGCTTGCTTATTTCCCAAAGTGCAGCTAACTACAGCGCGATTCATATAAGCAGTAGGTGATGAAGAAATATTAATAACTTTTGTATAATCTTGAATTGCTGAAGAGTAATCTTTAAGGTAAGAACGAGCATTACCGCGTCCGATATAGGCATGGATATTTTCAGGGTCAAATTTCGTCGCTTGGGTATAAGCAGCGACAGCACCTTGGTAATCGCCTCGTTCAAACTTACTTTGTGCCTGCATTAATAAGTTATCGGTTTGCTTTTGAGTCGAATTAGTTGAACGGATAAAAATTGTTAATGCAGTAATCGAGGTAATACCGAGTGCGATCGCACCTGCTTTTAAAGCATACTTATATCCAATTTGAGCAAAATTTTGGATGTTTTTGGCAACTTTACTAGGAATTAGACTGCGTTCCAAATCGTGAGTATCTTCATCCTTTATTCCTAAATATTTGCGGAGACATTCTAATTTTTCGCGGTCTTTTTTGTTAATTTTTCTCTTTGCCTGCAAGATATAATTTAATTCTTGCTTATATTGTCGTAGCTTGTGTTTGTACTCTTGGTGAGCTTGGGCAGTTATTTCCTGCTCGATTAATTTGGTATCTTTATTTTTTACAGCCAAATAACTCTTAATATCATTTAAATTACTTAATGCTTTATTGCTGAATGGGTATTCTTGCTGAATTGCCGCAGAAAAACTATACCGATATTGTTGTAATCTTTCTTGATATTGCTTGAGTTCTATGACTATCGTTTCGATACCTCGCGTAATATCGACTAAAGCCGCATCTCGATTTTGCCAACTTCTTACAGGCATTCCATTTTTGGGTAAAGGTGTAAAATTGCCTAGTAATTTCTGCCAACCATGCACTTGATATAAAAGAACGGGAACAGCTACAATTTCGCCTAATTTATGCTTTTCTTTTAACTTAGCAATTGCGCTATTCCAATCAACCTGGTTTTGAACCAAAGCCAAAAAATCTCCACTTACAAGTAGTACAATTACATCAGCAGTCTGTAAGTGATAAACATTTTCAAACACCAAAGATTTTTCCGTTGATTCTTGCTGGTGCTGACTCCAAACCATAATCGCACCTGAATTTTGTAATTCCAAAAGGTGCTTTTCCATTAACTGTCGCAACTGTTCGTCTTGATGCGACCCTGAATAAGCGAAAAAAATCTTGATTGGTTTAGGCGACTCTGGTAATAAAAACATAAGTGAAAATTCACTCAGTTGTGTTGGTATTAGTATTTAAACTATACAGAATAAATACAGTTACTATGATGCTACATTGACATTTACCAAAATCCTTTCTTAAATACAATAGCCTTGGTAACTATTAATACCTGAAAAATACAAACAAAAAGTTAGTGGCAGATTTTTTTGCCGGATTACTAACGTTAGGCTAAATGTGAGGCTAAAAGTAATTTTTTATCCTACCTTCGACGGTAAAATATCCTGTAACTTCGCTACCATTTCCGCCCTTGCTGATACTTCCAACTTGCGAAACATCCGCTTCAAAGCTTGCTTAACCGAATTTTGTGTAATCCAAAGTTTTTCACCAATTTCCCCATTAGTTAACCCTTGCGCTACCAATTCGGCAATTTCCAATTCACGCGGAGTTAGACGACTTGCAAAAGTCGAATGACTAGATGCGGGTGGTTTAGCGCGTAACGTTGACATTTTCGCCGATAGATGCAGGCACACAGCACTCAAATCGGCTAAATCATTCGCAGTAAACGCGGGATTTCCCTTAGCGCGGGCTAAATTTAACGTCCCCACGAGACGACCCTCAGAGACAATCGGACCGCTCATTACATGTGCGTGGTCATCCCGCGAACAAAACTGCTTCCAGTCACCTGCGGGAAGTATAAGCTGTTCGTGTGCGGGTGCGTGACGTTCGACAACATAGCGTCCAACCGGATTACCGCGCAAGCACACTTCCGGGATATCTGCAAGACCTTGAGGATTGATTTTCACCTCCGGTTGCTCATCTAAAAGATAAATACCCCAGCGTTGCACGTCAAAATACTCCCCAACCGTCTCCATGACAGCGAGATGCAATTCGGCTTCAGTTTGGGTTTCGGCGATCGCATCGAATACGGTATGCAGGGAATTTGCCATAAGTGTACCCAGTTGGGGTCTAGGCGAACTAAATCAATTACTTCTATGCTAATAGTAACGAGAAACAGCAAGTTAACATATAAAACCGTCTATAGGAGAATTGCATGACAGTTACTAAAGTATCAGCACAAGAACTTTTCCGTGCTGCCTACGAAAATCGTTATACCTGGGATAAGGATTTCCCTGGATATACAGCCGATGTCACCTACAAATACGACGGTCAAGAAATTACAGGCAAAGTTACTATCTACGCTAACAACAAAGCCGAAGTAACTGGTGTTGAAGACGAAGAAGCAGAAAAAGCAATCCACGGACAAGCTTGGGAAACCGCTATTCACCGCGTCCGTCGAACCTTTGAACAAACCCACGGCGAAAACATTTTTAGCTACGGTGCTACCGATGAAACTGGTGCTGTAGAAATATTAATGGGTGGAAAATCGGAAGGTGACAAATACAAACTCCGTAATAACGAAGTTTGCTTAGTTCACCGTCACATTCACGGTGTTGTTATCACCGTTAACACATTCAGCAGCCACGAAACAGGGGAAGGGTATCTTTCCCACACATACAATTCGGTATACCACGACCCCCAGACCGGCGAACAAAAAGGTGGTAAGAGTAATTTTGTTGACGAATATGAAAAAGTTGGCAAATACTACGTCCTCAATCGTCGTGAAATTACCACCGAGGTTGATGGAAAATCCTTTGTTCAAGAGTTTATTTTCTCCAACATCAAATTATTATCACCCAGCGTTTAATTTCTGATTAATCGCAAGTTAAATATAACCGTAGGGGCACAGCAGTGCTGTGCCCTTTATTTATATTTAGAATATTTAATTAATATTAGATACGTAGGGTGCGTTAGCGTGATTCGTAACGCACCAAGCCCTCAAAAATGGTGCGTTACGACTTGCGTCTAACGCACCCTACAATACCTAACTGCTGTGCCCTTTATTTATATTTAGAATATTTAATTAATATTAGTGAGAAAGGGTGTTGTCCTTATATATATAGCAGTTCTAAATCGCTCGTGGAGACTAGTCTAACTCCTTCGCGCAGCATTATTATACACCATATCCTTCCCGCAACTCATCAATATTAGCTTCCCAATTCTTCCCATCAAAAGGCACAATTTCAAAGTTAGATATTACATCACCATCCAAACAGCGGACATTTACATCAACACAATCGGGATGACTGCGGGGAATATAAAAAGAGTGAATCCCGCAAACGCTACAAAATTTGTGTTGGGCAACTCCAGTATTAAATTTATAGGTTTTTAATACTTCTTCACCTTGGAGTAATTTAAATTTATCTTGGGTAACGATTAGATGTAAAAAGCCTTTTTTATTGCAAATTGAACAGTTACAGTCGTCAACTTTATGGTTATCAACGGTTACTTGAAAACGTACTGCACCGCAATGGCATCCACCTTGATATGTTGCTTGTATCATGTTATTAAATCATAGAAATATAAGAGAGACGAACCACAGAGACACAGAGTACACAGAGTCAGAAAGATGAGAGAATTTGATAATAAATTGAAACCTTTGCGACTTTGCGACTTTGCGCGAGTAAACTCTTATGAGTATTTATGAATTTCCTTCATATTTTAATTGGGGTGTAGCAACAGCATCTTATCAAATTGAAGGTGCAGCAGACGAAGAAGGACGCAAACCAAGTGTTTGATGTATTCGTCAAAATTGTGTGGTTTAAGATTGAGGGAGTAGAGAAAATATTTACTTGATGTAACTTGCGAGAATTAAACTATACCTACCCCTCACATAATAATTTTTCGTTATCCGACAAGATGTAGAGACGCGAAATTTCGCGTCTCGACACTTTTAATCAAATCGCTTTTCAACTACAGCAACCAAAGATTGCAAATCAAATTTTGCATCTTCATCACTCAAACAAATACCAGCACTAACAACCGTTAAATCGTCTTTAGAAATAGCACTTGTATGGTGTTCGCCATCGGCTGTTACCCATTCAACCGTCCAATAGTCTTTTCGCTCCTGAAATTCGCGTAATTCGCCGCCTCCCATCCTTAGTGCGTCATGCAGGCGCTTCTCGTCACGTTTTTGTTGGTGTACACCAGCAAATTCTTTCGCCTGTTTAGCCACAAGTTGATAAATTACCCGCATTTCCGGAGTCATACCTTTGAAATGCAGCTTTTCGGGTAGCGTTGCTTGTTTGATATTCGCTTGTAACTGTTGTGCGATGAAGGGATCGGATTTGCGATCGCATTCATCAAAGTACCACGTTCTGCCATCGGTTCGCGCTACCACTACATCAAACTGCGTCCCATCGCTAACTAAATGTATGGGTATTGGTTTGCACTCACCCCAACGCTGTTTCATATCAGCTTCGTTGACAGGATAAGCTAACCAAGTTTGTCCCTGCAACTTATAGCCAAGACGCGATCGCAATAGTTGAAAATTTTGTAGATATTCGGCAATTTGCGGCAAACTCGGTTCGTCAACTACTTCTGCGGTTTGCATATCCACAGGTTTAAAAATTCCCCACCCCTGAAAATTGCGAGGTTTTGGCACAAAAGTGTGAACTATTCCTGCGATTCGCGTCCGAACTTTACCATTTTGTACGCATGGTGCAACAAATTGCGTCGAAGGTAATTGATTTTCTTGCGCTGCTAGTTCGTTTAGAAGCTTGCGAATATCGGTCATAAGAGGGGAGTAGGGAGTAGGGAATGGGGAGTAGGGAATAACGTTGTCAGTCGGTAGATTTATAATAGCTTTGAGTAAATAAATATTTTCCAGCAGCCAAAACAATTCTCATCAATATCCTCTCCTTCTCCCTTGCTCTCCTTCCCCCCTTCCC
>CAXTCQ010000304.1:0-10127 GCA_964242965.1 uncultured Calothrix sp.
CCTCCCCCCTCTCCCACTCTCCCCTTCCCTTCTGCTAAATGTATCAACGGTTGCATTTTTGAATCTTAGTTTTTACGGATGATACAAATAATATTTAATTTACATTTACTTGTGACTTTACTAACAAAACACCATGATTTTGGATGTCATTCTCTAGCAAGCCTCGACGCTCCCCTACTAAACTTTGCACCAAAACCCTGATATTGCCTTATTTTTAGCGCTTAAAAGAAGTTTTTAGTGTAAATTGCACTGATTTTTCAAGTTTAGAAAAAAACACATTGTATTTTGTTTAAAGTACTTTGGAACTCAATACGGTAGGTAAAAGAAGAAAAAGAACCATTGATGGCGGGAACTCACAATAAACTTTGAAATTCTTCATAAATAGAACCTCCATGTTACCATCTGGATGGTTTTAAAAGGATTGCGATTGGCTTAAAGTATAAATACTTACCTAATGCCTGCGTCCGTAGCGTCTCTAAATTTGGTGGTTGAGGAGAGAATAGTAGTGCAAGATAGCATGTCAGTAGCAGAACCAAATCCCTATATGCAACGCAACCAGCCACGTCCGATCCGTGTCGGTGTGATTGGAGTGGGTAATATGGGACAACATCACGTCCGCATTTTGAGTTCGATGAAGGATGTTGAACTTGTTGGAGTTGCAGATATAAGTGTCGAACGCGGGTTGGAAACAGCCAGCAAATATAAAACCCGTTTTTTTGAAGATTACTCTGACTTGCTACCTTTGGTTGATGCGGTTTGTATTGCAGTTCCCACGAGGATGCATTACGCGCTGGGCATAAATTGTTTGCTGGCAGGAATTCATGTTTTGATTGAAAAGCCGATTGCTGCCAGTATTTCGGAAGCCGAATCGCTCGTGAATGCCGCTGCCGAATCCCAGTGTATCTTGCAAGTCGGTCACATCGAGCGCTTTAATCCCGTTTTTCAGGAATTGAGCAAAGTCATCAAAACTGAAAAAGTTTTAGCGCTGGAATCGCACAGGATGAGTCCTTACTCGAATCGCGCTAATGATGTTTCGGTTGTCCTGGATTTAATGATTCATGATATTGACTTGCTACTCGATTTAGCTGCCTCTCCTGTAGTTAAGCTAACTGCTAACGGTACTCGCGGTGCTGACTCTGCTTATTTGGATTACGTTACAGCCACGTTGGGATTTGCCAATGGCGTAGTTGCTACATTAACTGCTAGTAAAATTACGCATCGCAAAATTCGTCGTATCGTTGCCCATTCTAAAAACTCGTTGACGGAAGCAGATTTTCTTAACAATGAAATATTTATTCATCGACATACTGCTGCTAACAATAATACTAATTTTGGACAAGTCCTTTACAAGCAGGATGGTTTGATTGAAAAGGTTTATACCCCTAACATCGAACCCCTGCGAGCTGAGTTAGAGCATTTCATTAATTGCGTGCATGGTGGAAATCAACCTTCGGTGGGAGGGGAACAAGCACTTAAAGCTCTACGTTTGGCAAGTTTAATCGAGCAAATGGCTTTGGAAGAACGTGTTTGGAACCCGCTTGATTGGGAGGAGGAGTCTAAATCAAGAGTGCAATCTTTAACTTCTACCATGTAATTTACTTTTTTGACAGGGTAAAAAGTATACGTATGTAGTTGCAAGTCCCTTAATGCAGCTCGTGGGAATGGGCGATTAGTAATAGTTAAGAGTATTCTAATAAATAAATTATCCTTACGGATAGCGCACTTCTCAAAGACGCTACATAAGCAACTAGAGCGTGTTTTAAATTGGAATACAATATGCACGCATTAAATGCCTATTACTTATGGCACATTTCCCCTGAGTTGTTTTTTAGCTTCTTTTTATCTCGATTTAAAACTAATAATGTTACTTGTTATACTTGCCGTGCCAGTGTAATGTATTAATTTTAGAGTCAATACGGGTGCTAGAAAAAATTTGACCTGTTTATATGCGATTCTCCTGCTTCATACGCTGCGCTTCGAGCAGCAACCACTCACTAGGAGTATCGAGAAAGGAAGTTTCGCGCAAAGAAAATTGCATTTATAAGGCACAATTACTTAAAGTATTCCAATTTAACAACATCCATCCTTTGCGTAGTTAGGAGAAAACGAACTGCGCCTCAGAACGAAAAGTACCTGTGAAAGGGTTCTAAATAGACAACGACATTGCAGTAGTTTTGGAAATGACTCAATGACTGAATGGATTCAAAAAACAATCGAATCGTTAGGTTACGTGGGAATCGCTTTCTTGATGTTCCTCGAAAACCTCTTTCCCCCGATTCCTTCCGAATTTATTATGCCGCTGGCTGGGTACACTGCGAATTTGCCAGATAGCAAGCTGAATATTTTTGGTGTGTTTATCGCCGGGTTAATCGGTTCGGTACTCGGTGGAATAATTTGGTATTACCCAGGTAAGTTATTGGGTGAAACACGTATGTATGCTCTTGCTGACAAATACGGTAAGTGGATAACTGTATCGAGCAAAGATATTGTTAAAGCAAAGCAATGGTTCAACAGACAAGGAAAAAAGGCAGTTCTCATCGGTCGCTTAGTACCTGGTGTGCGAACCTTGATTTCCGTACCCGCCGGACTGAGCAACATGCCAATGCTTGCTTTTATATTTTATACAACTTTGGGTAGCGCACTCTGGGTAGGTTTGCTAACATACACAGGGTATATACTGGGAAGCCAATATAAACTTGTCGAAGAATATCTAGCTCCAGTATCGAAAATCGTGTTAGGCGGTTTGATACTGGCATTTGTTTTTTGGTTAATTAAGCGCAAGCGCAAGAATCAAAGACGATGATTTAGGTGTTTGATGAGTTTGTCAAGCAAGTCAGATTGCTTTTCCCCCTATGTAACAAACAGTTAAGTTCAGAATAGTTCTGCTCGATTTAGAGGAAAGCGTTTTGGATAGGATTTTAGTCACGGCGCTAGTTGAACCAAAACTTGCTGAGAGTTAAAGCTTAATAATTAGAGCTTTAGTAATTGTTGACGTGTTTTTAACTACAGTTGACGAAAAGAGCAAATTTTAGGCAATCGCGTTTTCTATTATGCTCGCATTTTTGTAAGATGAGCATGATAATTTGTTAAAGCTAAGTAATTACTAGGAGCTTTCATGACAGACCAACCTTCAGCTGCTACACCGATGAATGCCTCGACTCCAATGGGCGCTGCTTCGATACCAATGAATCGCGTTACCGCAACAAACCCAATTAATGCAGGTGCGGGTGCGATAAATACAGTTCCTAAACCAATGAGTGGTTCGGGAAAAAATATTCTCAGCGTTGACTTAGGTCGTACTTCCACCAAAACTACTATCAGCCGCGAGCCAAATAACGTTGTTTTCGTACCTTCAAACGTCAAAAAAATGTCGATGGAACAGGTACGTGGTGGCGTTTTTGAAGCGCGTGCTACCGACCCATTGATGGATTTGTGGATGGAGTTTCAAGGTAGCGGTTATGCTATCGGTCAATTAGCAGCAGACTTTGGGGCTAACCTGGGAGTCGGTCAGTCAAAGGTCGAAGATGCATTAGCAAAAGTATTGTCATGTGCTGGTTACTTCAAACTCAAAGACGATATTTCGGTTGTCATCAGTTTGCCGTACCACTCCCAAGAACAATTCGAGAGCGAAAAAAACCAATTAATTAGTCAAGTCAGCGGTCCTCACGTCATGAATTTCCGTGGTGAGAGTGTAGCGCTTGATGTAAACAAGGTATGGGTAATGCCCGAAGGTTATGGCAGCTTGCTTTGGTGCGAAGCGCAACCGAAGAAGGGACCCAACAGCCCTGATTTTACAAAAGTTTCGGTGGCAATTGTTGATATCGGGCATCAAACGATTGATTGCTTAATGGTTGACAACTTCCGCTTTGCTCGCGGTGCTTCTAAGAGTGAAGAATTTGGAATGAATAAGTTCTACGAATTGGTTGCAGCCGAAATTGAAGGTTCTGACGCGCAATCGTTATCGTTGATTGCAGCAGTCAACCGTCCTAAGAGCGATCGCTTCTACCGTCCTCGCGGTGCTAGCAAACCCACCAACCTCGACGATTTTCTGCCCAACTTAACCGAGATGTTCTCGCGGGAAATTTGTAACCGCATTCTAGCTTGGTTGCCCGAACGTGTTACCGATGTAATTCTCACTGGTGGTGGTGGCGAATTTTTCTGGGAAGATATGCAGCGCCTGCTCAAAGAAGCTAAAATTAACGCACATTTAGCTGCCCCATCCCGTCAAGCGAACGCTTTGGGACAGTATATTTATGGAGAAGCACAGCTATCCAATCGCGCTGCTAAGTAAGGCTTAAAAGTAATGTTCCAATGGTCTAAAAAAGAAGTTAAATCGGTTACATTCAACCCAGGGGTCGCGGACGAAAGTTTACTCGCGCTGGTTGAAAGCCATTTGGAAAAAAACCCAAATCAATCGTTTAGCGACCTCTGCAAAGATGCCCTATGGCAAGCTTTGTGCGTTCCAGAATCGGTGCGTCCTGCGACTAAAACAACACCACCAACATCATTACCTAGTAGTTTGCCTAGTAGTGTTGGTGAACCACAATTTGGCGACTTACATCGTCAAGTTGCTGACCTTGAGGAGCGGTTTTTGCTGCGTGAATCAAATCGCTTAGACGTGATGGAACGTCAGTTGATGCACCTTAGTCAACAACTTGCACAACTAGCGATTACCGTTACTCAAGGTATAACAGTTCAAGTTGCTTCAACCCAATTGGCAAGCACAGGAGATGTATTTATTACTCCTTCTCCTCCTTCTCCTCCGACTGCGATCGCACCTGTTGAGGTTGACCCTGTTATTAGTCGTTTGAGTCAGCTTGTGGATGATTTTTAGCAAATCGCCGTGCAATTCTTTCAAATGTGTTTAAAGCTCCTTAATAGCTATACCTATTAAGGAGTATTGTTTATTTTTGTGTTACACATTTTATATCATGTTCAATTAAAGACTTATAATTAAAGTAAATAAAAGTAGGTTGGGTGGAGCGTAAGCGTAACCCAACGGCAATGTTTAGTTTCACCCAACCAAAGCGAGAAAAATTTTCTCATAAGTAATCATCCGAACTTGATATTAATAGTACTTTTTATAAATTCGTAGTGTTAAGGTTCGTAGTTGCGCTTAAGCGCTTCATATCTAATATATCGTTACAAACTTATGTAATATTATACTTAATAGTACTGACATTTAGCAGTGTAAAAAACACGAATTCAGGTTAAATTAAGATAAAACGGCATGAGCAATACTAGTTTTTGGAAACCAGCCTACCAGCTATTTAAGCCAGAAGAACCGTTAAATAAACCTGAAGACCTACGAGATTTTTATGTACCGCGAGCAAATAGTCCGGTAGATAGTCTCATTACCTCGCTAGAGATGGAAGATGACCCAGGTAAATTTTTACTCGCAGGTCATCGAGGTGGTGGTAAAACTACCGAGTTGCGATGGCTTCAACAAAAATTAAATCGAGATTATACAGTTATTTGGGTTGATACCGAAACTGCACTTGACCGCTACAACATTGGTTATTCGGAGGTTGTAGTTTTAATTGGATTCAAAATTTATGAAACAGTTCTCCAATCGAGTTGGGGATTAAACGACGAACTGTTACACCGTTTGCAAGAAAGCTTAAAAACAGTAGTTTTACAAGATGAAGAAAGCGATGATGCAGGACTAGAACTACCAGAAATTATTAAGAAGCTTGGTTTTATTCTCAAACAAGGTTTAAATCAAAAAGTTACAAGGACTGTTAATATTCGTCCAGTCTTAAGCGGAATTATTGAAAGTGTTAACGCCATTATTGAAGAGGCAGAGAAAAAAAGCCAGCAGAAATTAGTAGTAATTGTCGATGGGCTGGATAGACACGATTTTATAACGGCTTTACAAATGTTCTCCAGTTCGCTACTAACCGAGTTAGGTTGTCACATAATTTACTCAGTGCCTATCTCTCTCAGGTACTCACCCAATTTTCGCCAACCGATGGAAAGCTTTCAAAAATGTTTAGATTTAACAAACCCAACGATTTTTGAATGCGATAAACCTACGGTTCGCTCGCGCGATCGCAATTTTTGCCCGACGACAAATCCAAGTCGAGTCGGTCGAAACATTCTCATCAACGTTATCAACAAGCGACTAACACGGTTGGGAGATAGCCATAAAGGTTTATTTAATCCTGATGCATTGGAACTTATTTGCGAAAAAAGCGGTGGAGTGATGCGCGATTTGATGCGATTAGCTCGTACTTCATGCGAAGTAGCTTTGCAGAAAAAGTTAGGATTTGTTGATTTGGAAGCTGCTAAAAACGCAGTCGAAGAGGTTCGTAAAGATTACACGATAAGCGATTATCATTTTCCGATAATGGATGAAATTCATCATACAGGTCAGTTAAATACCAAAACTCATAATCTGCCAGGTAAAGGTGAGTTTGTTGTTTGCGATGAATTACTGCAAAATAAATTTATTTTGGGCTATTACGATGAAAGACGAAAATCTTGGTTTGATATAAATCCGATTCTCATCGAAGATTTGAATAACTGGAAAGCAACTAATTCTCCGTAAGCACTTACCATCGACCTATGACAACTGCTCCTCACGAATCCAATAATTATTTAAGCGCTGCTGATGATGCAGAATTAGATAAATTAATCGCCACCTTAGAACTATCGAGTGGTACGACGATTATTTTTGCGATCGCATCCGAAAGCGCTCCCCAACATCCAGTCGTGGAGCAGTTAAAAGTTTTGCTATCAAGCTGCGAGGAAGATTTCCAGGTTCAGAATTTTTTCTACAGCGATAACTCTCTATACAATTTTCTCTATAGCTTAGATAATCAAACAAAAATAGAAGCACCCGAAGCTAGTCGCAAGCTGGTTATGGCTTTTGGAATTGAACAGCTACCGAAAGACCGTTTAAAGCGGGAAATGACGCAGTTAAATTTGGGTAGAGAATCCTTGTTTAGTCGAAATTTAATACTTGTATTTTGGTTGAATAAATATGATTTTTTAGAAGAATTTCGCAACCGAGCGCCTGATTTTTGGGACTGGCGAAATAAAGTACTGAGATTCGAGACACGTCCTATTTTGAATCCTTTACTTTATCCATATTTAGAATGGCTAATAGCGGAAAATTCTTACTTAAAAATTAGCGGTGTAATGCAAGTACAGCGCCAAGTCGATATTTTTCTCGACCAAATTTATGTTTCCCTGCAAGCAATACAACGACAGGAAGTAACGGAAACTATAGAGCGAGAACGCGAATTTGAAATGTCTCGCCAAGCTAATTACAGTCAAAGGCTAACCGCAGCTAGTTCTAGTCCCCATGACTTGGATGAGCCTTGCTATTACGAACCAATTTTATTGGAATCATTCTCTATTTCGACCAGCACTAAAACTGTCACGCAAAAAGTTGATTTATCCGAAGCAGTACGACAGAACCAGTACAGCGTAATTTTGGGCGCTCCTGGTGCGGGTAAAACGACACTACTGCGTTACTTGGCGCTGCATTTTGCCACTGCAAAACGCGATAGCCACGAAATAGTTACAGGTGGAGAAGCACAAGAGGAATTAGGTAAACCTCTGTTACCTATTTTCTTTCGTATCGCCGATTATGCAGAACGGCTGGATAAGCAACCCAAATTAACTTTGCTCGATTATTTACAGCAGTTTTACCGTCAATGGGAAGCTTACTTCACAAGCGGTGCAGAGGTAGAAGCCGGAACCGAGGTAGCAGCACTACTGTTAAATACGATGCAGCAAGGGCAGTGCTTGATGCTACTAGATGGCTTAGATGAGGTATTTGACCAAGAAAGCCGTAGAAGGATTGTTGAGCGCATCAATCAGTTTGTTGATGCCTTCTCTAGCAACAAATTTGTCATAACCAGCCGTATCGCTGGCTACCGCGACGTGCAACTGAGCAGCCGCTTTGCGGAATTTACCATCGAAGATATGGATAGCGAAGAGGTAGAAAAATTTCTACATCGCTGGTGTCGTACAGTTGAAAAAGCCCAGCAGCCAGAAGCTAGCGATGAGCAATGGCAAAGGACAGGAGACAATCAAGCAAGAGAAATTTCAGAAGCAGTAAAAGATAACGAGGGTGTTAAGCGCTTAACAGCTAACCCGTTGTTATTAACAATTTTGGCATTGATTCACCGCAATGGTTCGCGTTTACCCAATCGTCGAGTTGAGCTTTATGCTTTAGCAGTGAAGACGTTAACCGAAGATTGGCAACTCAGCAAAAAATTACCCGATGCGCCGAAGGTAATGCTAAAAGAAAACGAGGTAGTGGCACTTTTAGCACCCCTTGCTTACTGGATGCATGAGGAAAAGCCATCGGGTTTGGTAAATCAAGAAGAAGTTGAGCAGAAGTTAGCCCAGAAGTTGGCAGAACTTAATGATGATGAACCCGATTCCGAATCGATACAGCAAGCTGTAGAGGAATTTCTACGGAAGGTACGCGAAACCACAGGTTTATTCGTGGAACGTGCCCCTGGTGTATACGGGTTTATGCATCTGACATTTGAGGAGTATTTTGCAGCGCGTCACATTGCCGATAACGACCAAAGTGAGATTTTAGAAATTATCAATAAGCATCTCCACGAACCACGTTGGAATGAGCCGATT
This sequence comes from uncultured Calothrix sp., assembly GCA_964242965.1. Lineage (GTDB taxonomy): Bacteria > Cyanobacteriota > Cyanobacteriia > Cyanobacteriales > Nostocaceae > JANNFJ01. The sequence goes on from CAXTCQ010000304.1 coordinate 8,611, forward strand.
CTGCTAGCTTTAGGTTATTATGGTATTCATTTTCCTACACAAATTGACAAACTTTTTAAAAAGCTTTTCGATCGCTTAGAGAGCTACGAACCTAAGCTTGAAGGTAGCGAGATAAAAATTAAAAATGCCTCATCGCAAGACGCAGTTGTTATTTTATCTTCACAGGATGAGTCAGCAACAAGTATTAACAGCGTTGAAATACGACTGAAAGATTTACTATTTGCTGGTCAGGCTTTAACTCAAGTTGAGGTGAATAATAGTATTCGTAAAAAGCTAATTCAAAAGCTAGTTTTTACTTTTGTAGGTTTGACAGAAGATGACTCAGAAATAACTAAACAGTTGTTAAGGCTGCTACGTCAAATTGAATCATTCAACCAGAAAGGTGAGGTTATTGATAAGCTGAAACAAATTGCGAATGACTCAACTCAAGAGATACGAGTCAAGGTGCAATCAGCGATTCTTTACATTGCTTGCGCCGAAGGAAAAGAAGAATTAGTTAGCTCTGCAACTGAAATTTTTCGAGAATTAGAACCGAGTTTATTTTGCTGTCTGAGGGATTTGATTGCAGAATTAGGTGAAGAGATAACACCTGCTCTGGAAAATTGTCAATTAGATTTTCGTATCGATAAAGACAGTAGAAAAGCCTTAAAATTTCTAACTGCAATTTCTTATGTTCGTAAGGATAAATACGAAAGAGCAATTGATATTTTTGAAGAAATAAATGAGGATTTAGATAAAAGCCCTTATATAGCTTGGGCATTGGCTAGCTGTTATCAAGAAAAAGAAGAATTTAATCAAGCATATGACTATTATCAGGAATGCTTTGAGAAACTAGCTTTATATATTGAACCATCAGCTTTTCTACTTTTTTGGAAAAATCGTGGTATTTGTCACCGTTTGCACGGTAAACACGAGCAATCATTGTACTGCTTCGAGCAGATGCTTCTGATTGCAAAAGAATCAACTCGATGCAAAGAGCAAGCAGATGCTTTTCATCAAACAGCCGAGTCGTATCAAACTTGGGGCAAACATAAAGAAGCAATAGATTATTATAAACAAAGCTGCGAACTTTACCAACAACTAGGTAGAACTCAAGATGTTGCAAGCGAGTTATCTTGGTTAGGTAATTGCTATCAAAACTGGGGCAAGTACAAAATAGCAACAGATTACTATTCTGAAAGCTGTAATATTTACAAGCAATTAGGTCGAGACAAAAACGTAACGAGTCAATTGAATTTTTTAGCTAGTTGTTATAAGGACTGGGGCAAATATGAGCAAGCTATAGAATATCAAAAACAGGTTTTAGTCATTCGTCAGCAGATGGATGACCAAGCGGGGATAGCTTCATCACACTTACAGATAGGTCGTATCTATCAAGCTTGGGGTAAATACTCTCAAGCTCAAGCACAATACCAACAAAGCCGTGAGCTATATGAGCAATTAGGTAAACAAAAAGATGTAGCTAACCTATGGTATTGGTTAGCTGATTGTTATCGTGAGTGGAGTCAATACGACAA
>CAXTCQ010000305.1:0-10126 GCA_964242965.1 uncultured Calothrix sp.
CCCCCATACCCCTTTCTCCCTATTACGAAAAAAATCGTCATATCTTGCCAAACACCCTTCTCCGTCACTAACGCTTCCACCTCTTTCACATATTCAGCAATAATCTTTTCAATCTTGTTTTGTGAAAGTTGCGGCAAAGGATTTTGAGGATGCAACCAAGTTCCATTCCACCATTTTTTAGCATCATCCAAACTTAGATATTTTCCAAACTGCTTAGATTCAACCCTAATATCTTCAAAACCAGCTTTTTGTAAAACTTTCTCGCACTTTTCTGCTGTCCCAAGCAAATCATGAATATTTGGTAGTGAAATTCCACACTTTGCACATGCTTTCATAATTTTCGGTGTCATCATCCCAGTTTCTAAAAAAGTATGAAAAGCCACAAATCCACCAGGTTTTAAAAAACGATACCAATTTTGTAGTACAGCAGGAATATCATTAAACAGTACAATTGCCGAAGAACAAAAAATCGCATCAAAGCTATTTTCGACAAAATCCAAATATTCCGCATCAGCTTCGATTAACTCAATATTTTTCAAACCTGCCGCTTTTATCTTTTGCCGCGCTTGGTCAAGTAATACATCAGCAATATCGACACCAATCACTTTACCTTCATCACCAACGATTTCAGCCACAGCAATAGCCAAAATTGCCGTACCAGTCGCAATATCTAAGATATTTTTTCCTTTTCGTAACGGAACTAATTCAACTAAATCAAGTGCCCGACGAAAAGCTAAATTGCTACTCTCATAGTTGATTCTGTGGTTAAAGTGAGTAGCAACTTCCTGCTTATATTTATCAAGCTTTAGTTTATCCGACATTTATTAAATCCCCTTATTTTTCTTTATTTAGGAAATACAATTATTTCCAAGCAGTAGCAAAAATAGTTAAATTCTCATACCAAACACCTTCACTTGTAGCCTTCTCTTCAATTTCCCGACGATACTTAACTTTCAACTTTTCAATTTGCTCGGATGACAAATTTAACAAAGGATTTTCTCTCGGATGAAACCATCCTCCATTCCATTCCCTCGCTTGTTCGAGACTGCGGTAAAAACCAAATTGCTTACTTGTAATCTTAATATCTTTAAAACCAGCTTCAGTTAATAAATTACAACAATTCTCTGAACTACCTGTAGGTTCGTTAATGTTTGCGATCGCAATCCCATATTTTGCACAAGCTGCAATTACAATCGGTGCTTCACATGATTCTTTGGAACAGCTAGAAAATCCCAGCGATCCATCTTTTTTAAGCCAGCGATGCCACTTTTCCAATGCAGCAGGAATATCTTTCAAGTAAACTATTGCAGTCGAACAAAAAATGATATCAAAGCTTTCATCCTCCAAGTCAATATATTCAGCATCAGCTTCAATCAATTCGATATTTTCCAATCCTAATTCATCGATTTTCTGTTGTGCTTGATTCAGCATCCCCGCAGAAAAATCAACACCAATTACTTTTCCTTCATCACCAACAGCTTGTGCAGCAGCAATGGCAATAATACCCGTACCAGCTGCCAAATCTAATACTTTTTGTCCCTTTTGTAATGGAACTAATTCGAGAAGAGGAACTGCACGACGAATTGTATAGTCGTTGTCGTAGGTGGTTCTACTGTTAAAAAAGTCAATTACTTTACGTTTATATTGTTTTTCGTATTCGCTGTGTGCCATACCTAATCCATATTATACCTTATTTGTTGAATATAAGTAACGCTTGTTTGCGCTAACCCTTTCGTTTTTTCCTAATAAAAATAGTATCAACAAAAACGCCCATTAATTATTTTTAGATGTCGGAATGCGAATCCGCAGCGCCCGGTCAGATATCCCGTGACAAGTTTAAGTCCCTGTTATAATACATAATGTTCGCTCTACAATAATTGGGCGCAATCGCTATGGTACAATCTGCTCCTAAACTATTGACATTTGATGATTTCATCGCTCGGTATGGAGATAACGAGCGTTACGAATTGATTGACGGGGAACTTATTGACATGGAACCAACTGGACCTCACGAAGAGGTGGGTGCTTTTCTTCTGCGAAAAGTTAATGTCGAGATAGATCGGTTGAGTGTCCCTTGGTTTACACCTGCTCGTTGTTTAATTAAACCTCTGGGTACTACAACAGCTTTCCGTCCTGACGTAGTAGTGCTAGACAAAACTGCAATCGCGTCGGAACCGTTGTGGCAGAATCAGCCTATTATTACCTTGGGAACTTCCGTTAAGCTTGTCGTGGAAGTAGTCAGCACTAACTGGCAAAATGACTACGCACGAAAAGTCGAAGATTACAGCACAATAGGTATTCCAGAATACTGGATCGTGGATTACTTGGGCTTAGGGGGTCGGGATTATATTGGCAATCCAAAGCAACCAACGATATCGATTTACCAGTTATCAGCAAGTGGAAATCAATACCAGAAGCCTGCTCAATTTCGGGGTAGCGATCGCATTATCTCTCCTACATTCAACTTATTACAGTTAACGGCTGAACAAATAGTTGTTACTCTTAATTGATATCGCAGCGCTCTAAAATGTAGGTTGGGTTACGCGATCGCTAACACCCAAACGCTGTTTCCAAAAAGTATCGAGGTCATTTAAGCCCTTTGGATCGTGACTGACTTTATTTCTAATTTCTAGCAATATTTTTAATTTGCCTTTCGCTAAGTCCCGTATGTATGAGCTACAATCAAGCAGAGAGCGACAAGGGGTACAGTATAGATGAATGCCTATAAAGTCGATGCGATCGTCACTGAAGATGGTTTGGCTATCTTAGAAAAATTACCACTACCAGTTGGTTCATCAGTAGAAGTAATTATTTTAGACAATGGGATGCTAAGTCAAAAAGAATTGTTGCCAGAGACGGCAATTTCACAACCAGCTTTGCAGCCAGAGTATTTGCTTGGTATTTCTTCATTAATGACTGAATGGGAATCTGCGGCAGATGAATCAGCCTACCAAGATTTATAATTAAGTTCGATGTGGTGGTTGTGCCTTTTCCCTTCACCGATAGTAGTACAACTAAGCGTAGACCTGCTCTAATTATTTCAGAGCAAATTGTATTTAATACGCCCATGCAAAAGAGTGTCATGGCAATGATTACTACCGCAACTCACCAACCGAATGGCATTAGATGTAAATATTTCCGATCTTTCCGCTGCTGGATTAAATAATCCATCGATTGTTCGCATGAAGTTATTTACTCTAGACCATAGTTTAATTTTGAGGCATATCGGTCATCTGTCACCAACGGATGTAGATGAGGTAATAAAATCAATTGGGGAATTAGTTAGTCTAAATATTTAGTTCTATTTATTTTAGGCTAAACGTCTTATCCGAGCCGTATTGATCGCTATAACTGGAAATATTTTGCTAGTATGGGCGGGTTGTCTAATATACTTATATGATAACGAGAAATCTTCCTAAACCCGCCCCCTATCGCGCTACCACAAAAAACATCATCGCATCGCACCAAACACCTTTATCCGTAGCTTTTAAAGCTTGAATTTCCGCAACATATTCTGCCTTACATCGCTCTAGTTCATCCGATGAAAGCTGATTTACCTGACAACCATAAACATTAGTAGCATTGATTTTCCACAATTCCTCAGCAGTCTTAACATCGGGTATAAAATACCATCCTTGCTGTTCTGCTTCAATTTGAATATCTCTAAAATCAACAGATTCTAATATCCGCTGGCACTTTTCAATCGTTCCTAATGTTACATTCGGATTAGGAACTATAATACCGTATCGAGCCGCAACTTCTCTAAACAAAATCGAAGTCGGAAAAGCAGTTTCGGCAGAAGTATTAAAAGCCAAAATTCCATCAGGTTTTAAAAAACTATGCCATTTATCTAAAGCCACAGCAATATTACTTAAATAGCTAATTCCCAAAGAACACAAAACTCTATCAAAAGTATTATCTTCAAAGCTCAAATACTCAGCATCAGCTTCAATAAATTCAACATTTTGCAATCCTTCTTCAGCCAGCTTTTGCTTCGCATTTTTCAACATTCCCGTAGAAAAATCAACACCAGTTACTTTCCCCCCTGCACCAACTATCTTAGCAGCCGTAAGTGCAACTAACCCCGTACCTGTAGCAATATCAAGTATTTTTTGTCCGCTTTCAAGCTGCGCTAATTCGATTAAACGCTTGGCAACAGGTGCATAAAATCTACCATTGTCGTAATTAGTACGATTGTTGAAGTCAGTCAATAACTGCTGTTTGTACTCTTTTATATCTTCTGCTTCCTGCATTGACGTATTTTCCCAAAATCAAACGGCTAATTTACCACTAGTGAATGTAGTTGATCTATTTTCTGATAGCATAATAGCCGTATTATCGACCTCAGCCAAGAAATAACGAAATAAAAAACATGTATGAACCTTTTTATGAATTTATTCAGCAGCTTTTACCTGAGTTCAAAATCGATTTGACAATCGTGGAACATTGGGGACAAGGTGACGCGATCGCATTAATGCAGCAGCTTGGTGTACTACCAGCAATAAAGCCCCACTAAAGGCGTTGAGAAGTTGTGCCAATGCTCAAGCACTTTAGTTACAATTTGCTTTGCGCTAAAAAATGCATCAAAAATTAGATGTGATTATGAGGAAACTATGGTATAGCAAACGCTATCCGTGGAATGCTCTCGACAAACGTCAATATTTATTGGCGTAAGTAATTGACATATTTTTTAGGGTTTTGTACTATATGGATGGATTAGTGTTTGTTAGGGTTTTATATTTTACGGGCAAAAGCCTAATCAGGGAAGTGAGAGAGGCTCTGGGGCTAACTATAGTAGAACTTGCTGAAAAAACTGGTGTGCATTACACCACTGTATCAGAGTGGGAATTAGGGAAAACTGTCCCACGTGCTTCTAGAAAAAATGCCCTAAGTAAAGTTCTTGGTAGGAGCATTGAAGACCTATTCCCAACACATAACTTACCAAAGTCAATATATGAAGAACTACTAATCAATTACCTTTGGCTGATGTCAGCGAGCTTATAGTAAGAAGTCTCTCAAAAGTTGGTATAGTTGCCTTGGTAGACGAGGTAACAGGTTATCAACAGTATCGAGAGCGTAATGAGCTACATAAATTATTAGAGAAATACCTTTCTCAAGAGAGACTTGCTTGGACAAAGAGATTTCCAGATGAGTTTTTTAAACAGTTGTACAGACTCAAAAATTGGGATTATCCAACAGGAAATAGCGGTCATACTCCCTTGGTAGGTAAACTCATTAATCAGCTAGTTTACGAAAAGCTGCCTCCTGGTGTATTAGAAGAGTTAAGGAAGCTTAATCTAACAGATCCAAACACAAAACGTCGCAAATGGAAGCATCATCAATTTTTGTCAGACGATGTGGGACAACCAGACTTAAGAGATCGCCTTTTACAAGTAATAGCTATAATGCGTGGTTCACCAGATTGGGAAAATTTTCTTCAAAACTTTCTTAGAGCTTTTCCTAACCCTAAAGCCTTCAATTATTCACAAACAGAACTTAATTTAGATTTCAATTAACAATAAGAGTATCTATGAGAATTAAAGCAATTATTCATCAAGCCGAAGAAGGTGGTTTCTGGGCAGAAGTACCTGCTCTTCCTGGTTGTATTACTGAAGGTGACAATATGGAAGAAGTTCTAGCTAATTTGAAAGATGCAATCCAAGGATGGCTTGAAGTAGCAAACAGTAGCCAAAAGGTTGAGTCAAGTGACCAAATTGTCGAAATAGCAGTATGAAGTCTGTATCTGGTAAGCGACTGTCTACAATTGTTGAACAAAAAGGTTGGATTTTGCAAAGAATTACAGGTAGCCATCATATATATGAAAATCCTGACACAAATCAAATAATATCTATTCCAGTCCATCGAAATAAAGACCTGAAAATAGGAACATTAAAAGCATTGATGAAGAAAGCTGAATTAACTGAGGAAGATTTGGTATAGCAAGGTTAGGTTAAGCATGTAAAGTGTATTATGTAACATTCGGTAAATTAGATAGGGAATTATAACTGATTAAGCGGACATGACATAACGCAATGCTCTTCTCCCAGCACCCCATACGATAAAATAATATCAGATGTCAAATACTACTAATTCTCATGACAACTAATAAACTACCAAAAAAGAAAGATGCAAAACTTCAGATTCCCGAACATCCTCTGGCAAAACTTGCCGGCAAATTTGAAGGAGAATTTTGGGAAAATACCCTCTTAGAAATTCAAAATTATCGAGAAACGGAAAAGCAAGAAATTAATAAAACTTTAGATAATAAATAATTTTTATTTTAAGTTAAGTGTACCTACTTGATACAAGTATTGTTAGTAATTACCTCGATCGAAGACGTAATTTTCCTCAATTAGTAGAGAAAATTTTAAGTACTCCACCCGAACTTATATTTATTAGCATCATTACAGTGGAGGAAATAATTCAGGGAGCTTTGGCAAGCATCCAGAAGATGAGGCAGAAATCCTCTGTCACAGATGCATATGGGTATTTTGAAGAATTATTTGCAGCATTGCATTACTTTCAAATCTTACCTTACACAAATGAGGCAGAGCAAATTTATCAATCCCTATCCACCAAAGCAAAACGTATTGGAACTCAGGATTGTCGAATTGCTACTATTGCTCGAACGAAAGGATATATTCTGGTTACGGCAAATGTAGCTGATTTTGATAAAATTGGCATTGTTCAAATAGAAGATTGGACGAAGTTATAAATGAAAACATACATCATCTTTTACGATCGCTAATCGAAACAATCTTGGTGTCTAAATTTTAAAATAAGGCAGTAAGCACAACAATTAGTTTCTCGTTGAGCTTCACTCTGTATTCAAATTACTACAGTGAGATTATCGTTTCACTCGTGCGATCGCCTCCATGACGAGGACGGAGATGTAAGGTAATTTCCGTATCGAGTCGCTTGAGAAAAGTCAGGAGTTTACCTTCACTAAAGCGTTGAAATTCCCCCTTCATTAAATGAGATACTTCTGGTTGTGGGATACCGAAAAGCTCGCTAATTTCGCGCTGCTTTAGGTTACGTTGTTTCAACAGACGCAGTACCTGAATGCCAATTTTCCCACGGGTAAAAAGTTCCGAAGCATCCTCAAGACCAAGGTCAGTGAATACATTACCACTGCTTTCTTCAAAAACAGGCTCTTGCGTCATGTTTGTTTTTCCCTTTCTTGCGCGTCCTTATAGCGTTGTTTAATCAAGTCAATATCAGCTTGTGGGGTTTTAATGCCTTGCTTTGATTTTTTCTCAAAAGCGTGTAGCACGTAGACTTTTTCTCCAATTTTAACAGCGTAAACTGCTCTGTAGGTATCAGTATCGTAGCGTTTAACAATTTCGTAAACACCGCTTCCTACACCTTTAAAGGGTTTGGCTTCCATTGGTGTTTCCCCTGCTTGCACTAATTGCAGCGCGTACCCCACCGATTTTTGCACGTCCTCTGGAAACTCGCGGATATATGCTGTGAATCTCCCATCCAGACTAGAGGACGTAGAGGAATCTCTATGATATCGTCATCATCACTCATTTTATATGAAATTTCCTATAAAATTAAGTTAGAGAATACCACAAAGCTACATCATGATGCCAACTTACTAGTTCATGTGAGCTTCTGTCTATTGCAAATTAACCACTAAAAACCCATCTATGGGATAACTTTTAAATTCTGGATGCTCCCGTTCAGTATTAATTGTATAGTTTTTTTCAATCTTACCGCTCTATATTGGGGTATAATATGCCGCTAGACTTGACCTCAATTAGTCTCGATACACAGTTTTCCCATCACCAGGTAATATCAGTAACGACCGGGGATTAATTTTTTCTCCAACAGTAACTTCAATATCTCCATTCCAAATTTCAACCGATAGCACTCGTCCATTCGCACCTTCGTAATCAAAATATTCGCATTTTTCAGATGTTCTCCGCATAGTTAAACCCGTGCGTTTCATTCTCGCTGTTCCCGAATCTATACATTTATAAATATCCCCTGCAAAGTTGATTTCTTGAGGTGGAGTATGAGAAACATCGAGTTGGTTTGTCGGTTCGAGTAATGCCACTTCAACGCGGTCATCTTCTTCGACCGATAGCCATGCTATTTTGTCTTTGTCTTGGAGGAGATATTCAAACCAATAGTAAGCGCCAATTTTATATGTAAGTTTACCTTCGACTACCCAATCAACTTGCATATGTTGAACGATATCGCCGATTTCTAAGTCAAATATTGTATGTTGTTTGGGTGGTAGTTCTTTGGAATTACGTCCTTTTAATGTTTGTTGGCGTTGTACTACTATAAATGTAATACCAATTGCCAGAAGTGCTATTATTATTAATAAAATATTTGACATTTTATATCCCCTGATTATTTAAATAAATAAAGATAAATAAACCACAAAGAACACAAAGGACACAAAGGAAGAGGGAACACAGAGGGAAGAGGGATTTTAGTAGGTGAGCGATCGCATTTGCATTTGATAGCGGACTATGACGGGGTTGGAGAGACGGTTTATTTGGGTGTTTCCTAGTTCTAGGTCTTTGGGTAACTCGAATAGGTGTTGCAAAAGTGCTGTGGTTAAGTATTGTGTTGGTACTTCTAATTTTAGTTTTGTTGTATTAATATTATGGCGCGTTGCCAGGACAAATCCCCACGGACCAAATGAGGGTACATCGACTACATATGGATGAACTGTTAATCCTGCATCTGCAACTGTTGCGGTGATGCAGCTAATTACTTTGGGTGTAAAAAATGAACTCGATGCTTGGGTTACTAATACGCCGTTTTCGGCGAGTCTTCCTGCTAATCTTCGGTAAAACCCTTCTGAATAAAGCTTGGCAAGACTTTGATGGTCGGGATCGGGAAAATCGGCGATAATCACATCGAATGTGTCGGGTAGTTGTGGTGCTTTAATAAATGCATCGGCGTTTATTACCTCGACGCGATTATCTTTTAAGGAGTTCGCATTCACCCGTACAAGTTGAGGATGATGGGTTGCTAATTTAACAACTGCGGGATCGAGTTCGATAAGGACGACGCGCTCAACTCCTTGCCATTTCAAGACTTCGCGCACTGCCATCCCATCACCTGCGCCCAAAATCAGTACTTTTTTAGGCTGCGGTACGGCACTCATCGCCGGGTGTACTAGTGCTTCGTGATAGCGGTACTCGTCGAGTGTGGAAAATTGCAAGTCGCCATCGAGAAATAAGCGCACGTCTCTACCTTGGCGAGTCATAACGATGCGTTGGTATGTCGATTGCACGCGCTTAATAATTGGGGCGTTGTATAAATTATTTTCTAACTGATTCCCCAAGGGAATCGCAATCGGCGCAGTTACGCACAAAATTATCCCCAAAGCTAACCCCAAATAGCCCCAGCGACGCATACTAGGAAAACATCGTCCAATCGCAAACACCATGAAAGCAGGTAAAGCACCCAAAACAAACGCTGTGGGAAACATGCTTAACAAAGGCAGCAGTAACAGGGGAAATATCAGCGAACCGAACAACCCTCCTAAATAGTCAAGTGCCAAAACACCCGAAATTGCTTCGCGCATTCCTTCGACACCTTCCAGCATCCGCACCAATAGCGGTACTTCCAATCCAGCCAAAGTCCCCAAAATGATAGTGACAACAAATAGTCCCTGCCAAATCATCCCACCGTCGGCGACAAATAGCGCAAACAACGCCATCGGCAGAATAGCACTAAGAGGTGCGATCGCCAGTTCAATTTTAATAAACGATACCAGTAAATCTCGCTGTAACTCCCGACCTTTAGCCTTCACCGCGATAAATCGGCTCAAGTACGACCCCACACCCATCGCCGCCAAAAATCCACCGACAGCGATACCGTAGGCAAGCGCTTGATTTCCCATCAAATAACTTGCCAGATTCCCCAAAAGCAATTCTACAGCCAAACCAGTACCCGAAGACACCGCCGCCGCAAGCAAAAGAATCCGTCGTTGATTTTTAGTTATAAAAATACCCGATGGCTCAGTATTTTCATGTAGCGAATCCGAATTAATATAATTCTCATTAACCCCCTGTTCCATATTTCATCCCAAATCCAAAATTTAAAACCGAACTAAGCTGAAATTTCAATTAGACCTTCACCCCTTCTCCCCTTCCCC
>CAXTCQ010000306.1:0-10072 GCA_964242965.1 uncultured Calothrix sp.
TAGGAGTTAGGAGTTAGGAGTTAGGAGTTGCAAGTTAAATATAGTATGTTTATTTTGATTTCTAATTCCACAATACTAATGTCCTAACCTTTCCTTTTTCCTGAAATTCCTCATTCTATCTACAAAAAGCCAAAAAAAGTATCTATATTCTCAACTCCTAACTATATACCTTTAACTCTTAACTCATAGTTCCCAACTCCCAACTCCTAACTCTTAACTCCTAACTCTTAACTCTATCTTGCCCGATGGAAACAATTAACACACCTACACCTCGCCGTCCGCGTACTCGTCCAAGCGATCGCAGAAACTCGCGCAAGCAGACTAAAGCAAATAATAAAGCACTTTATACCCGTGCTATCAAGGAGGCTTTTGTTAAACTCAACCCCAAATCCGCTATTCGTAACCCAGTAATGTTTATAGTATGGGTTAGTACATTAATTACTATCGCTGTCACTATTGACCCATACCTTTTTGGTCCCGTCCCCGGTAGAAATCCTCGCTTATTCAACGGCGTAATTGCTGGAATCCTGTTTTTTACCGTGTTGTTTGCCAACTTTGCTGAAGCTGTCGCCGAAGGACGCGGAAAAGCTCAAGCTGATGCGTTACGGTCTACGAAATCTGAGACAGTGGCTAAAATACTTGCCCTCGATGGCACTATCTCCGAAGTTTCATCCACTAGTTTAAAGCTCGGCGATCACGTCTACGTCGCCTCAGGTGATATAATCCCCGCCGATGGGGAAGTGACGATGGGTGTTGCCAGCGTTGATGAATCGGCAATTACAGGAGAATCTGCCCCGGTTTTGAAAGAATCGGGTTCTGACATTGCTAGTTCGGTGACAGGTGGAACCCGCGTTATCTCCGATGAATTAATTATCCGCATCACCGCCGACCCAGGAAAAGGGTTTATCGACCGGATGATTGCCCTGGTTGAGGGTGCATCCAGGTCAAAAACACCGAACGAAATCGCCTTAACGGTGTTATTGGCAGTTTTGACGCTAGTATTTCTATTTGTAATTGTGACATTGCCTGCGATCGCAAGTTATGTCAATAGCCCAATTAGCGTTCCCGTATTAGTTGCCTTACTGGTAGCATTAATTCCTACTACCATTGGTGGTTTACTTAGTGCTATCGGTATCGCTGGCATGGACAGAGTAGCGCAATTTAACGTTATTGCCACTTCCGGACGTGCCGTCGAAGCCTGCGGGGACGTGAACACGTTGGTATTAGATAAAACGGGAACCATTACCCTGGGAAACCGCCTCGCCGAAGAATTTATCCCTATTGATAACCATGACATTCACGAAATCGCTACCGTAGCTTTAGCAGCAAGTATATTTGATGATACCCCCGAAGGTAAATCGATTGTTCGGCTAGCCGAGCGATTGGGGGCAATTGTTGATATCGACCCCAACTATGCCGAAGTTATCGAATTTTCAGCCAAAACCCGGATGAGTGGAACAAACTTGCCTAACGGTAGCCAAGCGCGAAAGGGTGCAGTTAGTGCCATCAAAGACTTTGTACGTTCTTGGAATGGATACGAAACACCCGAACTCGATGCTGCATACCAGCGCGTTTCCTCTCAAGGTGGTACACCCCTTGCAGTTGCCCTCGATGGTGAAATTTACGGGGTTATTTACCTCAAAGATATTGTTAAACCTGGAATACGCGATCGCTTTGACCAAATACACCGCATGGGTGTGCGTACTATCATGCTGACTGGTGATAATCACATCACTGCTTCAGTTATTGCCCGCGAAGCTGGTGTCGATGATTTTATTGCTGAAGCTACCCCCGAAGACAAAATCGATGTAATTCAACGCGAACAAGCACAAGGTAAACTCGTAGCGATGACTGGTGACGGTACTAACGACGCACCTGCACTAGCTCAAGCCAACGTAGGTGTAGCAATGAATACAGGAACCCAAGCAGCTAAAGAAGCCGCGAATATGGTGGATTTAGATTCAGATCCCACCAAATTGATTGATATTATTGGTATTGGTAAGCAATTATTGATTACACGGGGTGCATTAACGACATTTTCAATTGCTAACGATATAGCTAAGTACTTTGCTATTATTCCGGTACTATTTGCCTCAGCAAATTTGCAAGGTTTAAATATTATGCGGTTGACAAGTACAAATTCGGCAATATTATCAGCATTGATTTATAATGCCTTAATTATTCCAGCGTTGATTCCTTTGGCATTAAAGGGTGTAAAATTTCAACCGCTAACAGCAAATCAATTATTACAGCGCAATATCTTTATTTATGGTTTAGGAGGAATCATCGCGCCATTTATCGCCATTAAGTTTATCGACATTATTATTACGGCATTCGGATTGGCATAATTAAATTTAAATTTCAAGCTGAATATAATTTCAATTAGAGAAATCGAAAGATGCAAAAACAATTGTCTAATTTCCAGCAATTTTTGTTAGTTGATGTTGTCGAATTTGTATCATATATTTGGTATGAATGGTGCAGACAAAAATTAGCATTAGTAATTTTTTTCGGATTAAGCTTAAATTTTACGGTTGTACCTTGGGTTTATGCTGCAACTGGAAAAGTCGAACCGCGTCATTTATACGCTATCGGCGGGCTTAGTTTGATAATTTTGGCGCTGATTATTTATTTATTTGATGTTGTATTTCGACCGGAACGCTATTAACTGCCTAGTAGATTTTATCTTTGGAATTATCAAATTTTGGAGATGAAGTACAGTGTTAAAGTCTAAAAACCCGATATAAAGCCTTTTTCCCTGTCTTGATTCTGTCTCCTGTCTCCTAAATTATGCTGTATTTCTAGTAAAATAAATTCGTGTAAATTTATATGTTGCTAAATCTCTTAAAAGCGATTCGGTTAAGCTTGATTTTATGGCTGTTAACAGGAATTATTTATCCACTCTTAATATTAGGTGTCGGTCAGCTACCCATGTTACGCGAAAAAGCAACCGGCAGCATAGTTTATAATTTGCAAAATCAACCATATGGCTCATCATTAATCGGTCAAGCATTTACATCCGAGCGATACTTTCGGGGTCGTCCTAGTGCGATACGCTACAGCCAAGGCAAACAAGGTAGACCAACAGGTGTATCTGGAGCAACCAATCTAGCACCTAGTAATCCAGATTTACTTAAGCGCATTATTGAGACAGGTAATGCATTACGCGAAGAGAATTTAGAAATCTACCCTGATTTAATTTATACTTCTGCTTCTGGTTTAGATCCCCACATTTCAATCCAAGCAGCAAGAACGCAATTAGACCAAGTAGCCCGCGCTCGTGGTATACAACCAGAAGAAATAACGCAAATGGTTAGACAATCTATAGAAGGTAAATTTCTAGGTATTTTCGGCGAATCCGGTGTCAACGTATTGAAATTAAATTACACACTCGATTTGAACGAATTTAATCGTCAGCAGAATAAATAAGGAGGAACAAGAAGGTGAAGTTGCTTTAATGGCAGTGGAAATATAAATTTTAGCCCAAACTCAAATTAGACTTGGCAATAGTGTTCATACCCTAAAGCTGGTACGTAATGGCGTAATAGTTGAAATCATACTTTGCTCGGTTTGTGAAAAAAAGGTAAAGATGAACACAATTACTCTGGTGGAATTAATTAACAACTTACTGCCTGATGAAAAAATTTTAGAAGATGTTAGCTGTGCTTTAAACTCAGAGCTAGATAAAGGAGGTTTTAGTGATTTAGATCGTCAGGAAGTCCCTCCTAAAAATACGCCAAGTGAGGTACTTACAAAAAGATTCATTATGAATAATTATGAAACTGGTTTTGGCAATCATTATGTTAGTAAAGTTGCAATAGGAGGGGTTGAAAGACACCGAAATGGAGTTGTTATTCCTAAGTACTTTTTTGCAAATTTATACTATACGGAAGATTTACGCTTAATAACAGTAGACTTTGAGGATGAGCCAGAGTAATCAAGAATAGAAACAAGGGTAATGAGTCCAGAAAATACAAGTGACGACGAAGTGACAGGATCGATTTTGTAATTTTTAGCTCTTGACTTTTAATTACCAATTAATGATTATGGCAACAAATTAATCTGTAATTGAAAAATTTATATGGTACGTGTTATTGGCTTAATGAGCGGTACTTCAGTCGATGGGATCGATGCTGCTTTAGTAGATATTTCAGGTCGAGATTTAGATATAGAAATTGAACTAATTGCAGGTACAACTTATCCTTATCCACCCGAACTTCGAGAACGCATCTTAGCTGTATGCGCGGATAAAGCTATCTCAATGCTCGAATTTGCAGAATTAGACGATGCGATCGCGCAAGTCTTTGCCCAAGCTGCCCTTGATATCCAAGTGGGTAACAAAGGGGCGACTCTAATCGGTTCTCACGGTCAAACCCTGTATCACCGACCGCGAAGTCAAGAGCATCCGCAATCCCTCGGCTACAGCCTCCAACTCGGTCGAGGTGCGATGATATCTCATCTTACAGGCATCACTACTATCAGTAATTTTCGCGCTGCCGATATTGCCGCAGGGGGTCAAGGTGCGCCACTTGTGCCGCGTATCGATGCTGCATTACTCAGCCATCCACAGGAAGCTAGATGTATACAAAACATAGGTGGTATTGGTAATGTTACTTATATTCCATCTCGCTTTAACAACTGGCTCGAAAAAATTCGCGGTTGGGATACAGGACCAGGAAATAGTCTACTTGACTTAGCAGTACATCAATTAAGTAACGGTGTCAAAACATACGACGAAGATGGTAACTGGGCTGCTAGTGGTAGCATATGCAATGAATTAGTCGAACAATGGCTGCAAAACGAATACTTTCATATGCCACCACCCAAGTCTACCGGACGCGAATTATTTGGTGTCGCGTACTTGGAACAATGCTTCAACGATGCCAAAGCGTATCAACTTAGAGCAGCCGATTTTCTAGCAACACTCACCGAGCTTACCGCAGCTTCAATTGTTCATAGCTACCGCACTTTTTTACCGCAAATTCCCGATAGAGTAATGCTTTGCGGAGGCGGTAGTCGCAATCTTTACTTGAAACAACGACTGCAAGCATTACTGCAAACAGTACCCGTCACGACCACGGATGAAGTTGGCTTAAGCGGCGATTTTAAAGAAGCGATCGCATTTGCAGTTCTAGCCTACTGGCGACATCAAGCAACCCCCGGCAATCTACCAGCAGCTACCGGTGCAAACCAAGAAGTACTTTTAGGAGAAATTTTTGGGAGTTAGCAGTTAGAAGTTAAGAGTTAGAAGTTAAGAGTTAAGAGTTAGGAGTGGGGTCAGCATAGCAAAAAGGGTTTTTTGTCCGTTAAGGAATTAAACGAATACGTATTTTTGGTAAAATCATAAATCAAATAACATCAGGAGTTACCATGTACGTGCTAATTGGTGGAGCAGGTTTGGTAGGGCTATCTTTAGCACAGAAATTGGTAGAACTAGGACATACGATAAGCGTGATTGACATTGACCCTAATGCTTGTCGTTATGCCCGCGAACAAGTGGGAGTAATGGCTTTTGAAGGCAGCGCTGTCAGTACAGAAGTGTTGTTAGAAGCTGGGATTCGTAAAGCTGATGCTTTAGCAGCCGTTCTCCAGGATGATGCTTTAAACTTAGCAATGGTAACTCTCGCCAGACACTACGGTGTTCCCCATATTTTGTCTCGGATACGCCACCCCGATTTTGCAGAACCCCTGCGTTTAGCTGGAGCTAATCATATTATTAGCACCGTCGATCTGGCAGTTTCAAAAATGGTGAATTCGATTGAGTATCCACAAGTAGAATCAATCATGCATTTTGAGCAGGGACAGATTGAGGTTTTAAAACTTTGCATCTCAAACAATTGTTATGTTGTCGGTCGTAGCGTTGCCGAAATTGCTCAGGATTCCCGGTTTCCTACTGGCTCTCTGATTATTGCCTATCAACCCCATCCCCACGAGGATTTGATGATTCCTAACGGCAGTACAGTACTAAAACCCGATTCAACTATGTTAATTGTGACTAAACCAGGGTCGTTACATGAGGTGATTGATTTTATCGAAGGTTGCAAATAATTAATTTAAATGAAGCTATATCCGCTTTTTGATTCAGCGATCGCTGTTATTAAAAGTCAAAATAATGACAAAACATCATTTTTTGTACAAGGTTCTTGAAGAGGGAATCAACTAGCCGCTAAATCCTATTTAAAATTAATCATAGCAATGGCAAGGATATTCATATTGGCGACGAGGTTTATCAAGGTATTCTAATTATTAATACAGTCATGGCGATCGCAGGTGATAAGAAATTACCTGTATTTTAGTAGTCTGGATATAAGCGATTGTTTTCCCAAAATGCGCCACGATGGTTATAATATCAGCTACAAGCAAGTTAGGTCAGGTTCCCTATGGCTATACTTACAGAAATTCGTCAAAGAGCGATCGCTCTCTTGGAACAATTGCCAGGAGAATCTTTAGCAAGGGCAGTGAAATTTTTGGAAGCCCTTTCCCATGAGGCTTTGCAGGAATCAGAAACAACACCGTCAGCTAGCGAAACAGCTTTACTTGAAATTATTCAACGTCGTTTACCTCCCGAAGACCAAAAACGGTTAGCTTATTTACGTCAGCGAAACGAAGCAGAAGAAATTACCGATACCGAACATCAAGAGTTATTAGTGTATATTGATCGCGTCGAACAACTGGATGTTGAGCGTGCGTCCGCTTTGATTAAATTGGCTCAACTGCGTCAAGTTGATTTAGTCGTATTAATCCAAGAATTTATACCCACCCATAGTAACGTTGCCTAATGTCCGAAAAAACCCCAGAATCAATTAGGCGTATTGTTGCTGCTCGTGCCTTTGGTTACTGCGAATATTGCCGTTGTTCCAATCAATTTGCTACTGAAAGTTTTACGGTTGAGCATATCAAACCACGACAAGCAGCTGGGGAAACGGTTTTAGAAAATTTGGCTTGGAGTTGTTCTGGTTGCAATGGGCATAAGTATACTAAAACACAGGCTCAAGATCCAGAAACGGGAGAAGAAATTGCATTATATAATCCTCGGCAGCAAGTTTGGAGCGAGCATTTTAGCTGGAGTGATGATTTTACTCAGGTGACTGGTACAACTCCTTGTGGTCGAGCAACGGTTGAAGCTTTACGTTTGAATCGCTTTGGTGTTGTTAATTTGCGCCGTTTGTTGAGGGGTGCAAATCTACATCCACCAGAAAATTTGGAACGTGATGAGTAGGGTTTATGTCTCAAATTTATCGCAGCTACTAATCATCATCTAGTTTCAGCAGTTGCTCGTCAATCCTTTGTATCCGCCCTCGGACAATTTCTTCTGAAAGAATTCGCTTACGCATTGCCTCATTAAGCGCTGCTTTCTCGGCTAGTAATAGACGGCGACGAATAGCATCGAGTTTTATGTATTCACCTCTGTTTTGGTCAAATTCGTCCGGACGGCGATTATAGAATTCCCGCAGTGTTCTTTCTGCCCCTGCCACTTGTACCTGATATGTAGAACGCATCTCCTCATAGACAGATTTTGGTAACACCCCTGACTTCAACAGCCTGTCTAATTCATCTTGTGCTGCTTTGCCCGCCATCAGTTGGGCTTGCAATCCTTCAACCTGGTGCTGAACCTCTGAAAATTTAGATAATTTTAAGCGTTTTACCAGCCAGGGCAAGCTTAACCCCTGACCCACTAATGACACTAGCACACTGCCGAAGACTATAGTGATGAGACCTTCTCGCCCTGGCAATGTGGTAGGTAAGCTTAACGCCAGAGCCATTGAAAGTGAACCTTTGATGTTGCCTAAAAAGAGTAAATGTTGCCAGCGCAGTGGAATTGGGCGGTCAAACCAACGTAATATAGCTAACAGTGGATAGACCGTAAGAACTCGTGCGGCTTGATACGCCAAAACTGCAAGTAGAATTGCAGGTAAAGTCCTCCAAAGCGTTCCCAGGTTGATTTCTACACCAATTAGTAGAAAAATAAAGGTGTTGACACCAAAACTGGCATATTCCCAGAAACTCAACAAGGTGATGCGACTAGAAGCAGAAGTATTGCGAGAAAGCCCAAAATTCCCGAAAATTAATCCAGCTACAACTACAGCCACAGCACCTGATACACCTAGAAATTGTCCAACCTGAAAAGTTCCTAATGCAACTGCAACAGTCAGTAAAAGACTACTAAGGGGATCGTCTAAACGGCTAAATATAGGTATGCTCAAGTAGCCCAAGACTAACCCCACTCCGCAGCCTCCTAGACCGATAAATAGCAACTGTTGAATTCCCTCTAGTAACGTGAGCGAACCTGTCGAATACACTTGCAAAATCAAGTTGAACGAAATTAGGGCAGCAGCATCATTGAATAGGGTTTCTCCTTCAACGATGGTGGAAAGCCGGGAGGGCACTCGTATTTCCTTAAAGACGGCAATCATTGAAACCGTATCAGTGTTCCCTAAAATGACTCCTACAAATAGAGCGGGTATCCAAGTCAGTCCCAGCCCAAATTTCAACAGGACGGCAATAATAGCACTAGAAAACACAGCCCCTGGACCAGCTAGGAGGGCAATTGGTTTAAACGTGCTTCTTAGGCGGCTGATATCTGTATTGATACCAGCATCAAATATTAAAATCGGCAGGAAAAGATTTAAAACAAGGATTGGGTCTAAACCAATGCGACGAGATAATAGTTCAGTAATAGGCAAACCTGCCAACACTAAACCTGTAACGTAAGGAACACGAAGCCGCCGCGTTAGCAGAGCAACGCCGGTGGCTAGGAGCAGGAGAATAATTGAAACAGTAACTAAGGAAGCAACATCCACTTTGGTTTTAAAAAGTTATTTTGACTTCTCCGAGAAAGGGGTCACCGTACCAAAAAAGGTTTGGGAGTGTCCCTTAAAGGTAGAAATATTCAACAAAAAAAGCTTTTTTTGGAGTAATATGCTCGTCTTGACGTTACTACGTACTGTTTGCTTTTTGATAGTAACGCTGCAAGTTCTGGCAAGCTTTTAGACATTCTTTGCGATCTGGATTCATCATGGGTGATGCACTACTTCTGTTTCACCTTACATTTTCTCAGAAATTGTCTATCTTTCTTCAGGGGATGCTCCCAAAGGTTTTTGTACGTTAAGGAATTAAGCGAATAGCTAAAACTATTATCAGGTAAAGTTTTCAGCCCAATGTTCTTGACAAGATGTTTTTTACTACTTTTAGAGACTAAATACCAAAAAAATCCATTCTTTTCAATTGCCTGAAACGTTTGCATAGTGGCTTGTTTAGCTTTTTTAGTATTTTCGAGAGCGTACTGTTCACCCCTTTTGGCACGGTTTCCCAGTAGTTAGAAGTTAGGAGTTAAAAGTTATTAATTAATACCTTTGCTCCCCCCTCTTCCCTCTTCTTTTCCTTCTCCCTCCCCCTATGGCTATACTGTACATACTCGCGCCTGATATTTTGTGTTACTAATTTATCTACAGTTTTGGCAGTATGCGAGCAAGGCAAGAAACGTACAAGGTTAAGCAGGTGGCACATTCTTTTTTACTCGAACCCGGACGCTGGACTATACTTGGTAGCTGGCTGGAACGTAATGCAATGCCAGTTACCGTTAAAGGTATGACATTAGTCGCTTGGAACCGCGACAACTGGTTTACAATGGCGACAAAGTTGATATTTCCGGGAAGTGAACGTACCGAAATTGCTTTACAGTACAAAGGTCGTTTAGATGACGGCGAACGTCATTACTCGTTCTTACTCCAGCACAATCAATTGGGACAAATCGAAGGAGAAGGCTGCATTGGTCCCGAAAGCATTGTCCAACAGTATTGGGTTTTAAGCGATCGCCAACGTCGCAGTGGCTTTGAAACCCTTCGTCGCGTCAACAAAGACACGTATCATCTCACCAGTGGCATCCTTGCCGGACATTTTCTCTCCAGTACGATGGAAGCCAATTTAGAACGAGTTGTGAAAAACAATGAAAGCTGAAGCCTAAATTTCCTCTCCACTCCCCACAAACAATATTTCTGCCTGCCAAAAGTTAATTAAGACGAAAATTGGGCAAACTAAATAAGAGTCAAACTGCGGGATTGGATAATACATC
>CAXTCQ010000307.1:0-9946 GCA_964242965.1 uncultured Calothrix sp.
TATCAGTTGTTACCCCACCTTCATCAGTTGTTGTACCTGTTGTACCTGTGGTTCCAGTTCCAAAACTCGAACCTGTTCCTGTTGTACCTGTGGTTCCAGTTCCAAAACTCGAACCAGTTCCTGTAGAATTAGTTCCGGTATCTGTTGTACCTGTTGTACCTGTCCCATTAGTCGTTCCAAAACTCGAACCAGTTCCAGTGGTTCCTGTTGTACCAGTACCTGTTCCAGTTGTACCAGTGGTTCCCGTCCCAAAACTCGAACCAGTGCCAGTAGTTGTACCAGTACCTGTTGTTCCTGTAGTGCTGCTACCGCTACCTGTAGTTGTGCCGCTTCCTGTAGAAGTACCACTGGTAGAAGTTGACCCGGTTCCAGAACTTGAACCCGAACCCGAACCGCTTGTTTGAGCGGAAGTTGGTAAAGTTAAAGGTAATGTCGCTAAACTGAACGCAAAAGCACTAGCCCAAACTGTTTTTGATATATTAGAACGTTTCATAGTTATAGTTATCCTTGGTATGATTGATTGCTTAGATTTGTTTAATATTCGTTACTTTACTAAAATAATTGTTACAGCTTTAATTCACTTCCACCCAAGGCATAAACACTCTACAACTAAAGGTAGAGGTTTATAAATATACTTTTCCCGATTGGATGTAGTTAGGAATTATCTAATATAATTGTTGGGTTGCACTTCGTTCCACCCAACCTACTGTCTAACTACGTTTAACTAGAACTAACATAATTGTTGGGTTGCACTTCGTTCCACCCAACCTACTGTCTAACTACGTTTAACTTAGTGCGAACGTTCCAGGCAACCTACGTCTAACCACAGGTAGAGGTTTATGAGAAAAGGGGAAGGAGGAAGCGGGAAATTAATAGGGGAATAAGATAAAAGAAATTCTCTCTTTGATTTTCAATTCAATTGCAGGCGATCGCTTAAATATAATGAATATAATTTTTAATGGATGTAGTTAAGAATTATCTAAATTTTGCTGCGATATTAAGTCTGTGTCATTGATGCATGGCTTGTCGAGGCGATCGGATTCCGGGTAAGTTCTGCGAAACCCGGACTCTTGTAACCCCTCAGAAGAAAGCATGTATGGTGTCAAATAAATGCTATTATTATTTAGTACGATCAAAGTAAAAAAATAATTTAGTTTTGCCTGAATAAAATATTCTTGTTCGCTTTTGTTGAGGCAAAACCAGAAGCTTGAAACCGACGATTAAATACTTTATTCTAGCAATGGCTGTGCTTGATGAATAGGCGACCTTCTCGGAAATCTCAATCCACCCCCAGTACTGCATCGACACCAAATAAGGAGCAGCAAGACAATTCTAATCTATTCCCTATTGTGGGAATTGGAGCTTCTGCGGGTGGATTGGAGGCATTCACGCAACTTCTTAAGCATTTGCCGAGTAATACTGGCATGGGATTTGTGCTGGTACAGCATTTAGCGCCAAACCATAAAAGTTTATTGAAGGAGATTCTTTCAAGAGCAACCCAGATGCCAGTAGATGAAGTGGTTAATGGCACAAGCGTAGAACCTAACCACGTTTATGTAATTCCGCCGAATAAGCAGATGGTCATATCTGGCGGGATACTCAAACTGATGCCGCGTCAGAAAATTCGCGGAGTGGCAATGACCGTTGATACATTCTTTTCTTCTTTGGCATCAGATCGAGGTAGCAAAGCGATCGCAATCGTATTATCAGGGGGCGATTCGGATGGCGCACAGGGTGCGAAGGCAATCAAGGCGGCGGGGGGGATTACATTTGCTCAGTGTGAAGGCACTGCACAAGTGCAGAGTATGCCAAACACTGCGGTCGCCACTGGAGATGTAGACTTTGTTTTACCACCCGACGCGATCGCTTTTGAACTAGCAAAAATCAGCCAGCATCCGTACATCGCTGATTCCCTTCCAACTAAGGTCGAAGAACTAGAAGTAACTGGCGAGAATGCTTTACAAACTATCTTTGTATTGCTGCGGGCTGCTACGAAAGTTGACTTTACCCATTACAAACACACTACCTTAAAGCGGCGAATTCTCCGCCGGATGGTGCTGCACCAGATAGAACGATTAGAGGATTATGTGACATTTCTCCAAAACCATCCGACTGAAGTACAAGCGCTGTACGAGGATGTTTTAATTAATGTCACAAATTTTTTTCGTGACCCAGAAGCCTTTGAAGCATTAAAAAGTAAAGTATTTCCCGTAATTACTAAGGATAAATCGCCAGCTATACCTATCCGCATTTGGATAGCAGGTTGTTCAACCGGGGAGGAGGCTTATTCAATTGCGATTGAATTGCTGGAATTCTTAGAAACTGTACCAATCAAGCCGTCGATTCAAATTTATGCTACAGATATTTCTGAGAGTGCGATCGAAAAAGCGAGAACTGGTATCTATAAACACAACGAAATCACAGATATTTCCCCCGAACGTCTGCGACGCTTTTTTGTACAGCTAGATAATGGTTATCAAATTATTAAGCCAGTGCGGGAACTGTGTGTTTTTGCCAAACAAAATATCTGCGCCGATCCCCCATTTTCTAAGCTAGACCTAATTAGCTGTCGAAATGTGATGATTTATTTTGGGACGACTTTGCAAAAGAGGATTTTACCAATTTTCCACTACGGTCTAAAGTCAAGCGGATTTCTAATGTTAGGAACCTCGGAAACTGTAGGTGAATTTTTAGACTTGTTTTCGCTGGTTGATAAAAAGCACAAAATTTATGCCCGAAAGTTGACCCAGGCTTTGCTACCCTTCGATGTGGTCGGCAACAACTATCCTTTAAACTTAGGAAATTTTAGTTCGCAAATCAGCGAAGACACCTTTAGCGACATTGACTTGCAGAAAGAAGCAGACCGAATAGTTTTAAATAGTTATGCGCCGGCTGGTGTGATTACAAGCTATGATTTGGAAATTCTGCAATTTCGAGGACAGACTAGCGCGTATTTGGAACCTGCCCCAGGCAGGGCAAGCTTGAATCTACTGAAAATGGTTCGGGAAAACCTGCGGCTAGAACTGCGGACGGCAATCCAGCAAGTAAAAAAGCAGAACATACCAGTCAGAAAAGAAGGCTTGCAAATTTGGCACAGCGAGCAGGTGCGTCAGGTTAACATTAATGTTATTCCCTTTCAAGCTCGCACATCGGAAGCACGTTACTTTTTAATTTTGTTTGAGGATGCCCTAACAATACCTCAATTAGCAGATGCGAGCGAGAAAACTGGAACCAGACAAACAGCTGATAAGGAAGTTTCTCGGCTGCAACAGGAATTAAAGGTTAACAAAGAACATTTGCAATCGATAATTGAGGAACAGGAAGCCTCGAATCAGGATTTGAGAGCAGCGAATGAGGAAATTCTCTCAAGTAATGAGGAATTACAAAGCACTAATGAGGAACTTGAAACTGCCAAAGAAGAAATTCAAGCGGCAAATGAAGAATTAAACACCCTTAACGACGAATTATATCGGCGCAATATCGAATCGAACCAAGTCAGCAACGATTTGGAGAATTTGCTTAGTAGTACAAATATTCCGATTGTAATGCTGGGAAGCGATCTCTGCATCCGCCGCTTTACCCCCCAAGCACGGCAAATCCTCAACTTGATTCCCACCGATGTCGGGCGACCGTTTGGGGATATCAATCACAATCTCAACGTGCCGGACTTAGAGTCACGGATTTTGGAGGTGATTAATACTCTCGGTGTGAAAGAGCAGGAAGTACAAGACCAAAAAGGGCATTGGTACGACCTGCGAATCCGTCCCTACCGCACAATCGACAATAAAATTGATGGTGCAGTGGTAATATTGGTGGATATTAACGCGCTCAAACGTAGCGCGGAGCAACTTAAAGAATCGCGCAATTATGCCGAAGCGATTGTGGAGACAATGCGCGAACCTTTGGTGGTGTTAGATGCTAATTTGCAAATTATTACAGCAAATCGGGCTTTCTATGAGATGTTCCAGCTGACACCAGCGCAAACCGAACAGCGCTTAATTTATGAATTAGGAAATGGGCAATGGAATATTCCCCAGTTGCGATCGCTTCTCGAAGAGATTGTTCCCAGCAATACCCAGCTTGAAAATTTCCAAAACATGGAAGTTGAGCATGAGTTTGAGCGTGGACGCAAAATTATGCTGTTTAATGTCCGCAAAATGGCTCAATCCAACCTGGATGACATGATTCTTTTGGCGATCGCGGATATTACGCAACAGAAACAGTTGCAGAGCGAGCGTATGCAACTTTTGGCACAAGAACAGTCACTTCGGTCTGTGGCTGAGGCAGCTAATCACCTTAAGGATGAGTTTTTATCCATGCTGTCGCACGAACTGAGAAATCCACTTAATTCGCTGATGGGATGGGCTTCTCTACTCCGCACGCAAAAAATGGACGAAAACAGGCTCGCTCGCGGGCTTGAAGCAATCGAAAGCAGTGCTAAGACACAAGCGCGACTAATTGAGGATTTGTTGGATATTTCCCGCGTTTCATCAGGCAAGCTGCGCTTGGATGCGCGGACAATTGAGCTTACCCCGATAATTAAGGCAGCGATTGAGGTGGTGCGCGTATCAGCAAATGAGAAGCAAATTCAGCTTGTATCCAGGCTTAGTGCTGTACGCAAACGAATAGTTGGCGACCCCATCCGCTTACAGCAAGTCATCTGGAATTTACTTTCTAACGCAATTAAATTTACTCCCGTTCTTGGACGAGTTGAAATTACATTAGAGTATATTGATTCAATAGCCCAAATTCAAGTGAGCGACACGGGTAAAGGCATCAGCGCCGACTTTTTACCCTATGTTTTCGATCGGTTCCGTCAAGCGGATAGTTCGCTAACTCGACCGAATTCCGGTCTCGGACTTGGACTGACGATTGTCCATTCCTTAGTTGAACTTCACGGTGGCACAGTTGACGCTCAAAGTTTGGGCGAGGGGCAAGGAGCTACATTTACCGTCAGACTGCCGCTTTCAACCAAAATAGAACAAAAGCGTGCAGTCGATAACGCAATCGACGTGGAAATGTTAGTTCCAGATATTGTATCCTTAGCGGGTGTGCGAGTCTTGATTGTCGATGATGCCGTTGATATGCGCGAGTTATTCGCAACAATTCTGAAAGAGTATCGAGCCACTGTGACGACAGTTGCTACAGCCCAGGAGGCGATCGCAACATTAATAGCAAACCCGAAAGGATATGATGTGCTTTTATCTGATATCAGTATGCCAGAAGAAGACGGGTATACATTTATTCGCCGCGTCCGAGAACTGAGTATCGAAGTTGGGGGACAAATTCCCGCCGCAGCTCTGACGGCACATGCTCGAAGCGAGGATTATGGAAAGGGTCGAGCAGCGGGCTTTCAAATGCATCTAGTCAAACCTGTAACTCCCAATCAACTGGTTTTTGCAGTCGCAAATTTAGCTGGGCGTGTTAGTGGTACTTAAGTGGAAAAAACGTATACATGAAGGATGAAGGAAGAAGGAAGTTGTAGGTTGGGTGTAGCGTAAGCGAAACCCAACATTTAACAGTTGGGTTCCACTTACGTTCCACCCAACCTACTGGTCTGTATCATTAATTTTGAGGGGTTTAAAACGAACCACAGAGACACTGAGTACACGGAGAAAGAATTGGGAGAGATGGATGTACTTTTGAACCCATCAGAATTAATGACATGAACCACTACTGCTCTGTGTCAAAAGTTCTTAGGGGTAGCTGACCCTTTCGTGAGGCCCAAATCCCCGACAACTTTTACGAAGTCGGGGATTTAGTAACCCCTCAAAATTAATGACATGAACCACTACTGGTGCGTTTCATTAGTTTTGATAGTAAATATAATTACCACAGAGACACAGAGTACACAGAGAAAGAGTTGTGAGAGATTTAATACCTAACTAACCCCTCAGAACTTATGAAACGAACCACTACAAAGGCAGCAACCTATCAAAATTAAAAATTCAAACATCAATCGTTTGTCGGTAATATTACAGTAAACGTAGTACCGACACCGACTTCACTTTCTAAACAAATTACACCCTCATGTAAATCCACAAGGGTTTTGACAATCGATAACCCTAATCCAGTACCGGGAATACTATTGATATTTTTACCCCGATAAAATGGTTCAAATATTTGTTGTCGGTCTTTTACAGGAATACCAATACCAGTATCTTTGATTTTAAAAATTATATTTTCGTCTCGACGACAGAGTTCTAGCATGACAGTTGTATTATCAGGCGAATACTTAATTGCATTCGAGAGCAAGTTTGTTAAAATATGCTGTAGCATTTTTGGGTCGAAATAAGCAGTAATACAGTTATCTTGACTGACAAAATTGATTGATACTTGGTTGTTGTTTGCCAACTGTACTTGTTCAGCAATATCATGACAAAACTGATTTAATTCGATTTCCACGGGTTGGGATTCTAATTTCGCACCTTCGGCTTTACCAAACAACAAAATTTCATCCAATAAGTCACTAATTTGTTTAATGCCAAGTTGAATTAAAGAAAAATACGAGTTTTGTTTCTCTACAGTCCATTGTTGAATATGACGTTTAAGTAAATCAGCGGAGAATGAGATAATGTTTAATGGGGTACGGAATTGGTGGCAAAGCATAGAAACGAAGCGTTCTTTTTGTTCGCTGACTCGTTTGGCTTGTTGTAGCGCTTCGTTAAGCTCTAATTCTACTTGTTTGTAATCGGTGATATCGATAGCTGTGATTAATTCAACTGGCTTACCCGAAAAGTCAAGCATTCCATCGAGCAGTGCAGATGTACTAGCTAGCCAGCGCTGGATGCCGTTTTTGGTCGAAATCTGCATTTCTTGATATTCGCATAAAGCTGCTCCGTCTTGCCGATTTACTTGCCGAACCTTTTTGTTTATAATCAATCTGTCAAGATTGAAATTAGTTAGCAATTCTTTCATTGTGTAGCCAGTCAATTCCTCTGCTGCGGGATTTACGTAGCAAAGGCGATCGCCTTGAATCAGCAAAATACTTGCATCTGTGGTTTCTGCTAAAGTACGAAATCTCGCTTCGTTTAACCTGAGTGCATCCTCAATTCGTCTTGATTCTGTAATATCCCAAATGCTCCAGACTCTACCGATAATTTTTTTACCGAGTCGCTGCGGTTGCGAGTAATGTGCAAAAATCCTCCCATCTTTCAATTCCACTAAGTCGTATCTCTCGCTATCATCTTCGGTGGATACTTCCCAAACGCACGAGCGAAAAGTTTCTAAATCTTTAACTTGTGCCTCAAAAACGGCTTTGATGCGTTTATATCGCTTGGATATGTTTACTGTTTTTGGCAATTGCCACATATCCATGAATTTTTGGTTGTGATAAACGATTTCTCCCTTCAGGTTGACGGCAATGATACCACTTGCGGTAGATTCAAGAATCGAATGCGATAAAGAAAGCGATGTTTGTAGTGCTTCTTCTAAATTGCGATCGCAGTCGTTGGATTTATCTGCATGTTGTGTACGCAATAGGACTTCATCATTTATCTGACGAGCAAAAGCACAGCAAAATTCGTTATCTCGGTCTTTTGCATAGCTAATATTAATTTGCATTTCCAACATCCGACCTGTCTTTGACCGATAGTGAGATTCAAAGGTTAGGGAATGCGACTTCAGCGCTTCCCATATTTCTAACCAAACTTGTGGTGAAAAGTCCACGTCTATCTCATCAAGCGTCATCGAAAGTAATTCCTCGCGGGAATACTCGCTCATCTGGCAAGTTGCATCATTAGCATAAATAAATTGCCCGTTTGCTCCTAAGCAAAATGCAGCTTCTTGAGTGCGGTTCATGAGGACTTGAGCAAAATTTGATTCTGTTTGTGTTACTAATTTAGAATTAGAATCAATTAACATAAAATTACTAATTTTTATAGCTTTTTTGTATCCTTTTCAACTAGGAATGCACTATCGTGCGTTCATCGGGTTATGTCGAGTAGTTGTTGCTCTAGCCCTCTAAATTAACGTTTTTTATGCGCTGAAGTTGTAGGTTGGGTGTAGCGTATTAGCGTTACCCAACTATTAAATGTTGGGTTCCACTTCGTTCCACTGGTTCGTGTCATTAATTTTGACCTGTTCGAGAGGCCCAGATCCCCGACAACTTCTGCGAAGTCGGGGAGCTAACAACTCCTCAGAACTTATGATACAGACCACTAGTCGGATTATCGGATTTTTTAGAGGATGTTTGGAAAGTTCAGCAAGGGTATAACTATACTTTTCAAATATCCCCTTCAAAACGACAACGGCAAGATTATTTTTCCACATAATTTGCTCGGAATCCTACTGTTATTCTTGTTCTAAAGAGTTATAAATGTTAATCGCATCTAATAACTCGGTGAGAACATTTTTAATCAGGCGATCGCATAGTAATAAGTTTTTATTTACCTCATGAGTATCATCGATATTTAGCAGCATCGAACCGATGATACGATATAGCTCCTCTGTACCTTTAGATTGCTTTATCTGTTCGAGTTCGTAAGTCTTATAGCGCAATTCTAAATTTAAGCTTTCTATTTGTTCTTTCAATATCTTTACTGTCTGCTGAAGTTGCCAGCTTTTATCTACTTGAAAACTGCTTTTTAAACGACGTATTTTATAAGACATCTTAAACCTCATTTAATTACTGGATTGTGCGAACTAAGTAAACTAAACATCTGATTTCCACTAAATTTTTCGAGTACATCATTATTGATAATGATGTGATTTTTAGAGTCGAAACTAATAAACTTTTGTTTGTGCAATGCACTCATTAATCGCGTAATTGTAACTCTAGTAGTGCAGCAAGCGCTAGCAAGTTCTTCATGAGTAAGGCGAACTGAAAGGCGAGTTGCATTTGCTACAGGTTGACCAATTTCCTGTTTTAAAAGTAATAATAAATGTTGCAGACGCTCTTTTACTCGTCGTCTACCAAGAATAAATAAAAAACACTCTGTCTGGCGCAATCGCTGTTTAATTTTAGGTAAAAGCTTATGGCTTAAAAGCGGGTTAGCGGCTATTTCTGCTTCAGGAATTGTCACTAACTCAACATCAGATAAAGCGATTGCTTCATAAGTATTTAAAGCAGTTATGTTCGAGCCAAAAACCATGTCTGGAATTGCTAACCCAAGCAGTACTTCTTCACCCGTTTCACAAAACGTAGTTATCTTCACTGAACCCTGAAGAACGTAGCAAATTACTAAAGGGTTAAGGGGAATAGTTTCACCTTTATAATATTTATATACGGGGCGGTTTTGGCTGATATTGCAGTCATTACAATCATTATTTAAAGGTGTTTCTAGTTGCTGATGCCCAGTTTTATTATGTATGAGCCAATATAGTATTTGAGGCTTACCCTGTTTCTTGATAACACCTACCGCAACAGCATAAGCTAAATTACTTTTACTTTGTTTGGGGACTGCGAATTTTCTACTTTTTTCAAATTGAGATATTTGGATCTCACTGTTCAAGGGTTGACATTCTTCGGGAGAGATAAAATTAATTATCGGTTTGCCTACCAAAAACTGTTTAGAAACGTTTAGCAAATTGCAAGCAGCAAGGTTAGCTGCTTCGATAATGCCTTCTGCTCCCGTAACTAAATAAGCTTCTGCTCCCAATTCAAATAAATCTTGGTAGTTTTGACATTCTTTTTCGAGTAAATATCGTCTGCCCATCAGTTCTTCATTTTGTAGATACAATTCCTCTGCCGCTAACTGTAAAGCATTTGAGGTAGCTAGTAGCTCCTTAGATGCTTCGGGTAGCAAATCGGGAGATATCCAAGACATTGTCCTAGTAGTTTCTTGTAAACTAGCTAGACGTTTATGAAATGCTTCTACGTTGTTGGTAAATTGTTCTACGTTCACCTTAAACTCTCCTTAATTATACTTATTTATTAAACATGTTTTTAATCAAACCTTCTGGTTGAAGAAAATTAGTGTAAAGAGGGGAGAAGGGAGAAGGGGAG
>CAXTCQ010000308.1:0-9759 GCA_964242965.1 uncultured Calothrix sp.
CAGTATTAACTGTATTCTTGGGGCTAAGTGTATTCTCGTTAGGTGTATATTGCTTGTAATAGTCAGCATTACTTGTAGTCTGTGCGATCGCTGAATTAGATAAATCCGTTTTTGTTAAATTTCCTTGAGATGCGGATATAGGTTTACGCGAGTACAATCCGCGATTGTATTCTTCGACCAATTGCGAATTTTGCACGCGCTGCTGTTCGCTTACCATAAAATGACCCATTTCAATCAATTTAGACAAGCCGAAATTGGGCTTTTTAAATAATGGCGCACCTTCAAGACTATTAACAACCCGTTGCGAAACACGTTCAAAACCGACTTCGTGAATAAAACTGCCGATTAATTCGTCGTAAATACGCGATCGCAATGCACTAAAAAAGTCTATCGACTGCTCGGCAAAGGTGTCAACGAAGTGTTCGACTTCGTGTCGTGACAGTCCATCTTGTTCAAAAATCCCTGCGACGATACCAACTTTATCATCGCGGTCGGGTTCCCAATAAAATTTCTCCATCCGTCCATCCCGAATCAACGGTGCGTACAATGTCGAGAAATCGTTACCCGTGACAATAATCGGTACGCGACACAAAGGTGTCGAATCATAACTTCCAGGTAGCTGCACGTCAGTCGGATTATCCGCAATATTCATCAGCGTCGCATTTACCAACTGCGTATTAACTGTATACTGCGTTCCTTCATCGAATCTTCCCGCACCTGCATCCAAATCGTTAATCATCAGCACGCACATCTTACCGCGTACTTT
Organism: uncultured Calothrix sp.; assembly: GCA_964242965.1. GTDB lineage: Bacteria > Cyanobacteriota > Cyanobacteriia > Cyanobacteriales > Nostocaceae > JANNFJ01. The sequence continues at coordinate 767 of CAXTCQ010000308.1, forward strand.
GATTAATTCGGCAGTTTCGCGGTAGCGTAAGCGAATCAACCTTGCCGGGTCACCCGCATCGGGACTTTCCAATTCACCCCCCGATATCATAGTTACTTCGATACCCATCTTCTCGAAAACAAGTTCGCATTGGAATGTTTTACCTTCCCCTTTGCGTCCGTGAATGCCTAAAATCAGAGGTACGCGCACACCTGGAAGGTTGAGGAAGTTTTTAGTAATGTGAACCGAGAGTTTGTCGAGAAAGCGAGGAGCGATGTAGTAAGCCATGAGCTTGATTATCGGGTAAGTTAAGGTAGCACTGCTTTACTAATTCTAGGTTTTTTTGGTCTTATATTTCATATTTCACAAAATATTGAAATAATTTTATCTAGCATAATCGTCTAATTGGATAAGCGTTAAAAATTGTACCTACACCTAAAATAGGTATATCTTCAACCATCCCTTGAGCAATCAGCATTCGCTCAAATGGGTCGCGGTGATGCTCCCGGTAAAGAAGAGATAATATTAATATGGCTTACTTTGATATCGAGTCAATTAAAGTTGTTCGTAGCTACTTGTGAGAGCGATAAATACTTCAAATTGAATCCGAAAAATAAGTTTTTATAAGAAGTTGTTTGAAAAGTGCCCTTGAGTGTCATGCTGAGAAACGAAGCATCTCAGTATCTAGTTCAAACCCCAGATTCTACGTTCAGCTGTGCTTCACTCAGAATGACAATTTATACCTTGCTCGACTTTTCAAACATCCTCTAAACAAGATTTAATAGCCATCTCCCAAATACTAGTTTTACTTAATAAAATTTTGCGATCGCGTCGTTAATTAATGCCAATACTGTAGTACTTAATCTATAATTATCTGTTACATACCAAATAAAAGTATGTGTATCGAGCAAAAAGTTCATTACATATATTCCTTAAAATCGTCTAAAGGTTCGTCAAAATCATCTGAGATTATAACAAGTTCCTTAGCGCTTCCTGGCTGACGAGGCTGCTTTACAGGCGATACAGGAATTAACTTGATAACAGGTTGATTATTTTTAGTAATGATAACATCTTCACCATTTAGGGCTGCTTCTACTATGTCACGTAAAGTTTCAGAAATGGATTCGAGAGTAATTTGTTGCATAATAATTATCTAAAAGTTAATTTACTTTGTTGCTAGATACTGTACAAAATCTACATGTTCTTGACTATTTAAACCCTGTTGCAGTACGTCTAAAACTTTTGTCATATCACCTGCGAGCAATGCCGTTACCTCTAACCATAAACCAGGAAAAACAATACTTTTAATTACACCATTCGTATCTGGGGTTAAATTCACATATTGACCATTTTGTAAACTGAACCAATCAAGTTTATTTTCTAAACTTTGCCAAACAATATATTCTTGAACGCCATTGCGACGGTATACTTTTTTCTTGTCGTATAAATCATTTGCTGCACTACTACCTGCAATTTCTACAACTAACTCCGGTGCATCTTCTATATAATCGTCACCGCTAATGGTAGAACTTCCACCCGATTCAATCCGCAGTAACCCGTCTGGTTGGGGTTCGTTGTCTGTATCTAACCGTACTGTTGAGTTGTCTCCTATATCTACACCAGGAGTTGTAGCTTCGTAAACTCCTAACCAAGTCATTAAGCGTCCGTGAGGTTTGCCATGACTTTTGTAGCGTACTGGAGATGCCATATATACTATTCCTTCAATTAATTCTGCTTTTTTCACATCTGGCATTGCAGTGTACCGACGCTCAAATTCGTGACGAGTTAGTCTGTCACCGCTTTCGAGAGGGGGAATGCTACGTTGAGTTAATTCGTTATTTGCAGAAGTAGTCATATAAGCTGATTTTAATACGAAGGGGTATTACTACATCTAGTATATCGAACTCCTATTTATAGTTGAATTAAGTACGATTTGGGAACCACTTTAACCACGCATCCCAATTCTGGACAATATCAGCTAATACTTGATAACCCTTTGCACGGGGATGCGCTTTATCGTAACCCTGTACTTCGTCAAACCAAATTGTTGATTGTTTCAAAGTTGGAAAAACATCAAGATACGGAATATTTAACTCTCGACAAATACGTGCAAAATACTTTGACAATTCTGCGATTCGAGTATTTTGGTCGTTATCTAACATCGGTACTGGACTCACCATCAAAACTGGATATAGTTGTTTTGCTTGACTTAAAATTTCCCGTGCATTTAATATTGAATTGACTAATGAAACTCGTAAATTTCCATTTTCAATTGTTGTATCATTCACGCCAAACGAAAATACCACTCTACCATCATATTCTTTTGGTAAACGATAGTTTACTTCGTTGTACCAGCGGTGTTTTAATGCTTCGGTTGTTTCCCCTCTAACTCCCAAATTGTAATAAGTAATATCGTGACCTTTTTTATTGGCATCAACGCAAATTCGACCCGTCCAACCCAGACATTCAGGGTCTCCAGTTCCATTGACAAATGATTCACCAACAAAGCAAATTCTAATTTGGGATAAATTTTCTGATTTCATTTTGAAAGTTTTAAATTAAAATTTTAAATAAAAAACCTAAAGCTACGCAGAGAATTTTAGTATAAAAGCGTAAACAGGAGAGATAGATAACTCTACCTCTCCTAAAACAAAGAAATTATTTAGTTAAAATCCCAATTGCTTAACCAAACTCAAACTTAGTATCTGTAACCACCCTGGTTGCCGTAACCACCCTGAGTACCGGGTTTGTGAACGATAAAGCTGAGGATTTGGCACTGCTTAATATTGTCAAAACCTACAACACGCACGTAGCAGTTAGGATATGCTGAACGGCAACCTTGAACTTCACCTAATACTTCTTGAGTACTGCGTGCATTGAACAAGGGTAACTTCCACATTGTCCAGTAAAGTTCGGTAGGATCGGAAGTTTCGTTAAACTCAATTGCAGGAATATAACCTTGGTTCAAAATGAATTGAATTTGCTTGGCAATTTGCGCGTCGGAAAGAGGAGGAAGGTAAGATAGGGTTTCGTAACGACGCTCTTTTGGTAAAGTTTGCATGGTTTGATGTGATAGGTTGCGAATTAATTGAATGCTTAGTCGAGATGACAGTATTAGTTACTTGTCAGTTGTCAGTTGTCAGTTGTCGGTTGTCAGTTGTTATTTGTTAGCTTTTCAACCAACTATTAACCACTAACTACTAACTACTGACCACTGACCACTAACTAATTTCTACTTACTATCATCTGATTCTGTTATTACTTGTTGTTCGGATGCGGGAAGTTCGGGTTTTGGGTTGAGGTCGGATGCTTTTATTTGCGTGATGCGTTCGAGATGCTGACGACGGTGTGTCATATTGGCTTGCTGAATGCCAGTGCGAACCATTTCCGGTAGAAATTCGGTGACTTCTTCGGCAATGTGTTCTCTGACTGTCATTATCCGCAATGCCAAATCTGGTTTTTCACCAAACAAACTTTCAATAAACGCTTCCCCGTCTTGAATTTTGTCTGCTGAAAAGTTATGCAGCCAAAACGCCAAAGGAGGATTTGTTTCATTCAGCTGCAATAACACCGTTCGCAATGCCTGATATGTCAGGTAACTTTGCAACGTCTTCGCAGCGTCTTTCGCAATTTGCTTAATATTCATGCCTGACCCCAAATAGTTAGGAGTTATGAGTTATGAGTTATGAGTTAATAAGTTATGAATTATAAGTTGCAAGCTATGTGTTATTAAGTTAGCAAACATACTAACTTCTCACTCTTTTAGAGAAACAAAGTTTCGCGTCTCTACAACTCATCACTCTTAACTCCTAACTCCTAACTTCTAACTCCTAACTCTTAACTTCTAGCTCCGTATCAGACTGTATCCATTGCCTCGAACTCGAACTTGATTTCTTTCCAAAGTTCGCAAGCTGTAGCCAATTCAGGCGACCACTTACAAGCTTCGCGAATAACATCGTTACCTTCACGAGCCAAGTTGCGGCCTTCGTTACGTGCTTGGATACAAGCTTCGAGAGCAACGCGGTTTGCGGTTGCACCAGGAGCATTACCCCAAGGGTGTCCCAAAGTACCACCACCAAATTGTAATACTGAGTCGTCGCCGAAGATTTCAACGAGTGCGGGCATGTGCCATACGTGGATACCACCAGAAGCAACTGCCATTACACCGGGCATCGAAGCCCAATCTTGGGTAAAGTAAATACCGCGTGACTTGTCTTGTTCTACGTAGTTCTCACGGAGAAGGTCAACGAAGCCCATTGTGATACCCTTTTCACCTTCGAGCTTACCTACAACCGTTCCGGTGTGGATGTGGTCGCCACCCGACATGCGGAGGGTTTTAGCTAGAACGCGGAAGTGGATACCGTGATTTTTTTGACGGTCGATTACCGCGTGCATAGCTCGGTGGATGTGTAGCAAGATACCGTTGTCGCGACACCAGTGAGCTAAGGTTGTGTTCGCGGTAAAACCTGCTGTCAGGTAGTCATGCATGACGATAGGCATTTCGAGTTCTTTTGCGAACTGAGCGCGTTTCATCATTTCTTCGCAGGTGGGGGCAGTCACGTTGAGGTAGTGACCCTTGATTTCGCCTGTTTCAGCTTGTGCTTTCTTGATTGCTTCAGCTACGAATAGGAAGCGATCGCGCCAACGTTGGAATGGCTGCGAGTTGATGTTTTCGTCGTCTTTGGTGAAGTCCAAACCACCGCGCAAGCACTCATACACTGCACGACCGTAGTTTTTAGCCGACAAACCAAGTTTGGGTTTGATGGTACAACCCAACAAAGGACGACCATACTTATTCAATTTGTCACGTTCGACTTGGATACCGTGTGGAGGACCTTGGAAGGTCTTCAAATAGGCTACGGGAATCCGCAAGTCTTCCAAACGCAAAGCACGCAACGCTTTAAAACCAAACACGTTACCTACAATCGAGGTCAACATGTTGGTTACGGAGCCTTCCTCGAACAAGTCGAGAGGATAAGCTACGTAAGCGATGTATTGATTATCTTCACCTTGAACAGGCTCGATATCATAACAACGACCTTTGTAGCGGTCAAGGTCGGTGAGCAAGTCTGTCCATACTGTTGTCCATGTACCAGTAGAAGACTCAGCCGCAACAGCCGCACCAGCTTCTTCGGGGGGAACTCCAGGTTGGGGAGTCATCCGGAATGCAGCAAGAATATCTGTATCTTTAGGTGTGTAGTCTGGGGTGTAATAAGTAAGTCTGTAATCTTTAACCCCAGCTTGATACCCTGTTTTAGCCTGGGTCTTCGTTTGTGCGTAAGACATATTTACCCTTCCAAGAAGTCTCTCTTTATGATTCGCAAATCGCGTAACGTGCAATCAGTGCCTTTCTACTTTTCCTCTCACGTTCCAGGTGTAAGGAAAAATTCTTTTACTGCGGATTCATTAATTTGAACGGAGGTTGAATGAGCATAGCAAAACTAAGTCTTCCCATTATCTACCAGCAATCTCGATCGAAAGATTACCTATAAAGAAACTTGGGAGACGCTTATTGTATCGCTTGCTAATGCTAAAACTACCTGTTCAAACAAGGTTTATTTTTCCTTTGTACCGGGAATAAAAGTCTCATCTTCAGTTATCGCATTCACCTAAATCGTCTCAACTGCATCAAACGCCTTCATCGGAGCGTTGACAAATCTTAGTCTTTCTCCCTGTCATAGTGAAGAACTCAAGGAATCAAGCTTTCCCAAATGTTTTCGGTTGTTACCGACTCGACTTGGTTCTAAATTGGGCACAGACATATCGATAAAAATTTTACTGAAGGAGATTTAGGGGAGCAATGAGTGAAAGACAAAAATTGCACATCACGTAATTTGCGACTTGTTACACAATATATCAAGAATCTCATAAGTTATTGTTTCAATATTCTGAACTATCTGATTTGAATCTTTTATCACATATTCTTTTAAACATTTTGTTACAAGTGTTTTACAAAGTGCATCATATGTGAATAAGAAAGTCGGGACGGGTTCACGAGTATGCGTAAGCAAATCAGAAATCTTGATAAACCCGCCCGTACAGCAGGGAGTAGGGAGTAGGAAATTCTGAAATGAGCTTTCCTGCATAGGAAATTGGAAATTGCTTGTCTGAATATCTTGCAAATAGCTAAATGTAAAAGCCTTAATGATTCTTTGCAAAACCCAGTTTTTTTTCCACTTTGTTAAGAATGATGTGAAATATTAAATTATGTAAAATCAACTAATCATTACAATACTCGTCAAAAAAGCTACTACCCCTTGCCTTGGTGGCAATTTTATGCATTAACTCTAAAAAGTTACCGATTGGAGTTTGAAAAGCTTAAAAAATGGGAACGATAGAAATAACCTTGAGCTTTTTTAGGAAACGGTGATGGGGAGTGTCTCCAAAGGAAACTTGACTGTGGTATTTCGCAAGCGTACTAATTTATTACTTGGTTCGACCCTTGTGGGTTTAATGTTTTTACCTTGGGCAAGTACAGTCGCAATTGCCCAAAACATCCTGGATGTCGATCCATCTGAGTTAACACCCGCGTATCCAGCATCTGCACCACCGCGAGAAATATCACCCGATGAAACTCGAAGCAAACGCAATGAAGAAATCGACTATCGCGTAAATGCATTGCAACCGGATGTCACGGGTAATCTTTGGGTGGGTTCGTGGCGAGGATTATCGCGGATTGACCCCAATACTGGTAAGATATTGGCGCGGGTAAATTTACCCAATCTCGCCATCGGTGCTTTAGCACAAGATAAAGTTGGGCGATTGTGGGTTGGTACTTACGAAGGCTTGAAGCGCGTAGACCTACGTACAAGTGAAATTACCGCCCAAAATTTATTTTTGCCATCGAAGCGGGTTTTATCTTTATTAGTTGACAAACGCGGCTACATATGGGCGGGAACCGATAACGGTTTAGCTTTAGTAAGTCCCGACCAAGGTTTGATTATGACCACTTTAAAAAATCTGCCTGGAGTTAGTGCTAATGCGCTGACTATGGATGCAGAGGGGCAACTTTGGGTTGGGACATTAGATGGTTTGGTGCGAGTTAATACTGCGAATTCATATATTATGAAGCAGATTAATAACTTGCCCGGTGGAACAGTACAAACTTTGGCAATTAGTCCCCAAGGGTTAATTTGGGCAGGAATGCCGAATAATCTACTTGTGGTTAACCCCAAAAATGGCATGGTATTGCGGTCGGTAACTCGTTTGCGCGGCAAAAATGTCACCTCGGTACGGTTTGCAAAAGATGGTAGCGTTTGGGTTGGAACTAACAACGGTTTGTTAAGATTAAATCCAAGTACAGGAGCAGTTTTAGACCAAGTTGCAGGTTTACCATCAAGTCGAGTTTTAGCAATTGCCCCCGATACAGGTAATAAGTTATGGGTGGGAACCAGCGAAGGTTTAGCTTGGTTGATGCCAAAGATGCCGAAAGCAAAAACTCATCTCGCGTTTAGCCGGGAAGTGAAGTGAGGAAATAGGGAGTAAAGGAAACAAAATAGATACTCGATTTTGGATTTTAGCTTGGATTGAATCTAAAATTTAAGAACCTAAGACATCGCGGTTTTTATTTGAATCAAATACATCACTAAGAAAGACGCGAAACCTGAGAAACCTGAGAAACCTGAGACGCGAAATTTCGCGTCTCTACATTGTGGATTTATCACTACTCCCTACTCCCTAATTCAAAAATGCCTGTCACTATTCAACAACTAATTAAGTGGAAACAACAAAGTCGAACAATTGTGGCGTTAACGGCATGGGATTATATAATTGCCCAGCTTCTTGATGCTGCTGATGTCGATTTGATATTAGTTGGTGATTCGATGGCAGCGATATTAGGGTATGAAACGACACTGCCGATTACACTAGAAGAAATGCTTTTCCATGCAAAAGCCGTGCGTCGAGGTATTAAACGCGCTTTGATGGTAGTAGATTTACCATTCTTGACGTATCCAGATATTCAACAAGCGATGTATTCGGCGGGTAGAGTACTTAAAGAAACAGGAGCGCAGGCAGTGAAATTAGAAGGTGGATATCCTGCGATGCTGGAAATAATTGCGCGATTAGTGCAAGCTGGAATCCCGGTAATGGGACATGTGGGTTTAACACCGCAATCGGTGCATCAACTTGGGTTAAAACAACAGGGAAAAACTGAGGAAGATGCATCTAGAATTTTGAGGGATGCGATCGCACTCGAACAAGCAGGTGTTTTTTCGATTGTATTAGAGCATATCCCCGCCCAGCTAGCATTACAAATCACTGAAAAGCTCAGTATTCCTACTATCGGAATTGGTGCGGGGGTGCATTGTGACGGGCAAGTTTTAGTAACTTCGGACGTGTTGGGATTCTCGGAACGACAGCCACCATTTGCTAAGGTTTATACTAATTTACGCGAACAAATTACGCAAGCAGTGCAAGATTTTAGCGCGGAAGTAAGAGAACGGAAGTTTCCAGAATAGAAATTAATGATATAGGCTAAGTATCATAATAAAGTTAAATTTGGAGCAGCTGTATGATTCTCCAAGCCCATCCCACTCAAAAAGAGCCAAGTATTAGTTGGGAAGCACTCCCAATAGACTTTGTTTTACCTGACGACCCAGTGGAAAACAATCAGCAACCCCTTCTGGCTGCGGCACTTACCGATGCATTGGCAACCGCAGAACGTATGCGATCGCAGATGCTAATAGTTTCTAATTTCGCATTAGTAGCCGCAGTTAATAAAAAAATCATCGTTAAAGCTCCCGACTGGCTTTACGTACCTCGCGTAAATCCTGTAGCCGTCGATGCAGTTCGTCGCAGCTATACCCCGAATTTAGAAGGAGATCCTGTTGCGATTGTAATGGAATTTCTTTCAAATACAGAGTGTGGAGAATTATCAGTACGTTCTACACCACCCTACGGTAAACTTTATTTTTACGAAAAAATTCTAAAAGTTCCCACCTATGTTACTTACGACCCCTACGAGCCAAGTTTAGAAGTGCGATGCTTGGAAAATGGGCAGTATGTTGTGCAAC
>CAXTCQ010000309.1:0-9675 GCA_964242965.1 uncultured Calothrix sp.
CTGTTTCCCCTGTCCCCTTCCCCAATAACCCAGGTAACTCCTAATATTGTTAGCAAAATACCGCACCACGCACTTGCGTTGAGACGTTCCTGGAGAAATACAAATGCGAATATTGCCGTAATTGGTGGTGCAAGAGTTTCAAGGAGTAGTACTCGTCGCGCTCCTAAGCTGTTGATTGCTGCTAAAAATGCTGTGTCTCCCAAACCAATCCCCATCACACCGCTAAGGAGCAATAAAGCCAGAGGTATTGGTGGTAGTACTGGGAATAACTCACCCGAAGCAACGATGGTAATTAGCAAGAACGCGATCGCAACTATACCTTTGATTAGGTTAAGGTGCAGGGGAGGGATAGAAACTCCTACACGTCCATATATTACCGACGATACAGCCCATAAAATGGCGGCAACTAAGGCTGCTGTTTCACCCTGATTTGTCACTTGAACGTGCAATTATAAAGAAAATATTAAAATTAGTATACATTATTTTACAAGCTTTGAAAATAATTAATAATTAAGAAGAAAGCAATTGCTAAATATTAGCACTCACACCTTTTAACTGCTAATTTTATATTGACTTAAATTTAGCACTCGTAGTTATAAACTGCTAATTTTAGAAATGATTAAAAGCAGTGGTAATTCAAAAAGCGAACCTTCGTTTGAAGCTTTATTTGCCGAATGTGTATTAAATACATTGCGTTCAGGTAAAGGTTTCGCTGAAAAGCAAGTATTCAAATTCATACATACGATTAACAAATAGGAGGACTGGAATGAAATTTACATTTGATATCGTTGGAGTCTCTCCAGTTTTGCACTTTTTTAATCATCAACAGCAAAATTCACTTTCATCCAGTCAACTTGGAGTCGAATATATTAGTACCCACATTTGTACGCTCGACGCTTTGATCGAGTCGGTAGAACCAATACCGAAAAAATGGGGTTGGGATATGGATGAAGTTGTTGGATGTGTTATCAAATTTTGGATGAATAATTCTGAAAGCGTTTGTTATTGGAAATCCCGGTTAACGGATGCGGGAAACGATAACCTCTTAGTCGCAAGGGTGGCAGATGTAACTGCTCTACAGGCTGAATTTGAGACTTTATTACGTAAAAATTGGTAATAGGTAGCGATTTGGGAAAGACCAATAATCCCAACTTCGCTTTGATTCGGGGAGATGAAAGCTCGTTAAATCATTCAGGACTGCTGTATGCTGGAGGTAAAGGCTTACATGCCTTTACTACGCGACATATTTGATTACTACTTAGTGTTTCTTAACAATTCTTAACAATGACATAATTTATTGAACGCCTACTGACAGAGAAAAGTCGCTGTGTGACAAGCGTTTAGATTAAAAGCTTGTCATAATCTACCGAAGTCCAAGACCAATTGTAGGGTTAATTGTTTGCTCCAAACGTTGACGTTCAATTTTTCTTATGCTATTCAGGTGTGAGCGTCCTAAATAAGCGTTAGTAGATTTCTATGAAGAAATTCGCTAATGCCGCCTTAAAAGTTCTTAATCTTTGCGTAACACCATCATGGCACAAGATAATAGCTACAGCCATTCCGAAGAAAACCTTGCAGTTACATACAAAAAGCGACTAAATTCGTGGGCGATCGCACGTCTACTTCCTGATATGAAACAGGAAATTGTTGCAAGATTCCGCAGTCGTTCAGATGCTGACGGTCGCTTGCAATTGATGCGTCAGATGTCACCTGAAGCGAGCTTAATGTTGGTATTTGATTGCAACACTGAGGAAGTAGGAGTTTAATTTCTTTCCGATGCAATGCCATCAGCCTTTAATTGTGGATATAGATTCAATTTTTGAAATATAATCTATCTCCAGTTGTGATATTAAAGACAAACAAGCGATTCAAATCAAGTTCTAGAGACAGTTTGTCGCCGGGTTGGGGACGTATATCCCCACCTGCTTGAATGTTTACCATTGCCGATGAACCGGGTAAAGCTGCACGAATTAGTGTCTCTCTTCCCAAAGGTTCAACCACTTTAACTTCAACAGTTAAGGTTGGTAAGGCAGCCTCTGTCTTGGCAGTTTCCGGCGATCGCGCAGTCTCTCCTCCATTGAGGGGACTGCCGTTAAGCGTTGGGCTTCGTCCTTCTTGAAGGGTAGGGGTTCTCGAATACCCGGAGGTTAGATTGAAATTGATTTTGATATGCTCGGGACGAATTCCTAAATCCAGTTGTTGTCCAATAGGAGGATTAAATTTCTCCTTCATCCCAGTTGGAATTGGTAATATCTGACCGACTACATCAAATTCATTGCCAGTAAACTTAGCAGGTAAAATATTCATTGGTGGATTACCAATAAAAGTTGCCACCATTCGATTTACAGGTTCGTTATATATCGTTTGCGGTTCGCCAATCTGTTGAATGTGTCCTCCACTCAACACTACTATTTTGTCTGCTAAGGTCATTGCTTCAACTTGGTCGTGGGTAACATAGACCGTAGTATTACGGAGATTATGGTGCAACTGTTTTAACTCGGCTCTAGTATCGTCACGCAATTGTGCATCGAGGTTTGATAGCGGTTCATCAAGTAAAAAGACCTGCGCTTGTCGTGCTAGAGCGCGTCCCAAAGCTACCCGCTGTTGCTGCCCTCCGGAAAGCTGTTTCGGTTTACGATCGAGCAGATGTTCTAAAGACAAAGAAGCGGCTACTTCCGCTACACGCTGCTGAATAACAGACGGGTTTGTATTCCGCATCTTCAAGCCAAAAGCGATATTTTCTGCTACAGACATATGCGGGTATAGAGCATAATTTTGAAAGACCATTGCGACATCACGCTGTCTTGCCGGGACATTATTTACCAAGTTCTCCCCAATATAAAGATTACCCGAAGTCGCATTTTCCAACCCCGCAATTGTCCTCAAAATTGTTGATTTACCGCACCCTGAAGGTCCGACCAAAACCCAAAATTCACCATCGGGAATTTCAAAGGTAATATTTTCGATCGCCGTCATATTATTGAATCGGCGTTTGATGTTTTCGAGACGAACATTTGCCATTGTCTTTAGGTTTTTAGATTACTGCGCCACAGCTTACACTTTATCACTCCAATTTTACGACTTATTCAGCTTGTATTATTTTCCACATTATGGCAATGCAAAAATTACGCAAACCCTAAATCTTTAAAGAGCTTATCTATGCTCTACTTTGAGCTTACTAAATTAATGAACCCAAAACCCTAATTCCATGCCGGATGTGCCATTAATGAAGCAATTACCCGCACACCTCTTAACTGGTTCGATAAAGGTAAATGACCTCTAGGGGCACTTAAATCCCAAGTAAATCCGTTTGGGTAGCGCGTCCAGTTATTCCCATCTTTCCAGCCGATTTTTGTCCAGAGATTATCCCACTTTTTACCCTGTCCCAGCCAAATTTCACGCTGTACGCTAAAACCAAATTTACCTTCCGAATGTACTAACCACAACTTATTAATTGTTTGCAAATCGACAATCGGGAAATTATCAACTTCAGTAAAATAGAGCCATTTCCTTTGGACTGCACTTGCCCCAGCGACTTCGCACATTTTTTGAATCGTCATCCGGTCGGCTGCTTGAAAATCTTGCTTGGCAAGTAGTATTTGTAATTGCGTGTAATCAATATTGCGCTCTGATTCTAAGGGTACTACACCTTTGGGAAAGCGCATTTGTAAAAATTCTTTAGCTTTATCTGAGTTTGAATTAAACAAAAGTTGATAAACTTTACCATCAACCCAATTTGCCGGGTTTTCACGACGTTGATATAAAAATTCCATTAGGATATCAAATCCACCATCACCCAAACCTGCTAACTGAGGAATTAGTTGCTGTTGAACTTGATGCGACCCATCAATTAACTGGATACGGAGAGAGTCAATATCGCTTGCATTGCCTGATAAAGTCATAATGTCGGTCATATCGATTACTTACTTGTTAAAACGATGTTCGATTTAGCAGTTGTGTAGTGTACAGGAAATCATCAAGAAAGCCTACTCACATTTACCTGGACAGATTTATTGGCATTGATAGCAGAATTTCCTAAATTTCTGATAAATTCTCGCAAAATATCGGTTTTTGTCCGACCTAGCGTCTGACAGTGGTTTTCTAGCGTCGCAAACTCTTGCTCGGTAACTCGAATTGTAATCTCGCGCTTTTGGGTCATTGCTGTAATTTTGCTGTATATCTAAAAGATTACACCAAATTTACGTTTCTATTAATTTAAGGGTTGAGGCTTAGATAAAAAATTGCCGTGCAGATACTTAAATAGGTAGGTTTAATTAAACTAAGTACACAGTTATATAAGTTTATAACGATGTCTAAGACCAATGCGCTGAAGCGCAACTACAATCCAAGGTACAAAATTATTTTTTTAAATTTAATACGAAACCTAAAGCTTGCAGATAGTTCAATATATAATTTCAACATTGCCGACTTGCGTCCATGTCAATAATGCATTTGCGGCAAATCAGCAACTTAGCACCTCATTGACTGTGTGAAGATAGGATAGGAAAATCTGCGTTTCCCAAAAAAGACTTTTAACCCTAAGCTTTGATAGGGATATATTCTGTTGCAGCGAAGATATCAGGAGTTTTGTAAATGTACGAGAAACTTAATCCCCCCACTACGGGAGAAAAAATTACTTTTAAAAACGGTGAACCCGTAGTTCCCGAAAATCCAATTATACCGTTTATTCGAGGGGATGGTACTGGCATCGATATCTGGCCCGCAACTCAGAAAGTGTTGGATGCAGCAGTTGAAACTGCATACAAAGGCAAACGCAAAATTAGCTGGTTCAAGGTTTATGCTGGTGACGAAGCCTGTGATTTATACGGGACATACCAGTATTTACCTCAAGACACGCTAACTGCTATTAAAGAATATGGTGTAGCTATCAAAGGTCCCCTAACCACACCCGTTGGTGGCGGTATTCGTTCTTTAAATGTGGCTCTACGTCAAATTTTTGACTTGTATGCTTGCGTGCGTCCCTGTCGTTATTATGCTGGTACACCCTCTCCTCACAAAACTCCGGAAAAGCTCGATATCATAGTTTACCGAGAAAATACTGAAGATATTTATGTGGGGATTGAGTGGAAACAAGGCGATCCAATTGGTGCAAAACTAATTAAATTCCTTAACGAAGAACTGATTCCCGCAACCCCCGAACACGGCAAAAAACAAATTCCCCTCGATGCCGGAATTGGCATCAAACCCATCAGCAAAACAGGTTCGCAGCGTCTCGTCCGTCGTGCCATCAAACACGCTTTGATGTTACCAAAAAACAAACAAATGGTGACTTTGGTACACAAAGGCAATATTATGAAATACACCGAAGGTGCTTTTCGTGATTGGGGTTACGAACTAGCAACCAGTGAATTTCGCAACGAATGCGTCACCGAAAGGGAATCGTGGATTTTGGGAAATAAAGAAAAGAATCCGAATATTTCTTCCCAAGAAAATGCCCACACGATTGAACCTGGTTTCGATAGTTTGACCCCAGAAAAGCAAGCGCAAATTGTCAAGGAAGTTGAAACAGTTCTTAATACAATTTGGGCAACCCACGGCGATGGCAAATGGAAAGATAAAATCATGGTCAATGACAGAATTGCCGATAGCATCTTCCAGCAAATCCAAACCCGTCCCGACGAGTATTCGATTCTGGCAACAATGAACCTGAACGGAGATTACTTATCCGACGCAGCAGCGGCAATTGTCGGCGGTTTGGGCATGGGACCGGGTGCAAATATTGGCGATATTTGCGCCGTATTTGAAGCGACTCACGGAACTGCGCCCAAACATGCCGGTTTAGACAAAATCAATCCCGGTTCGGTAATATTATCGGGAGTGATGATGCTCGAATTCATGGGTTGGCAAGAAGCAGCCGACTTGATTAAGAAAGGATTGGGGGATGCGATCGCACAAGGTCAAGTAACATATGACCTAGCACGGTTAATGGAACCACCAGTCAAAGAATTGAAGTGTTCCGAATTTGCCGACGCGATAATTAAGCGGTTTTAATTTATATCGTTTCCCTCTTGAGTGAGGTACAGTCGTAGGGGCTATTCTGTGCTGTGCCCATACATCTTGGACGAAGCGAGTGTACCTCATTAAACTGAGAACCGCTATAAGTTAGGAGTTAATCATGATTAACTCCTAATTGTAACTTGAAAAAATCTTTGCGATACATAAATCGTCAGTAGGGGCGGGGTCTCCCCGCCCTTATCTTATAACACTTATTCTTTACTTAGTGATTCTCCAATAAGTGTATAAATTTCTCTCAACTGTTCTACTTCTAAAGATTTTATTAATTGTTCTGCTGCCTTTTTAGAGTTACTGCGGGGAATAGTTAGCCATAACGGCTGATGATTATTAGATGACGTTTTTTCTAACCACTCTTTTAGTGATTTTCGTCCCTCATCTGTAATCTGGTAATAACCTCTCCCTAATTCTGTTGAAGGTTCAATCCAACCTAAATCCAACCATCTTTTTCTCCAAGCAGATGCCTTATTGGGATGAATACCTAAAACTTCTGCAACTAGATTTCCATGAAATGATTGATTATCTACGCATTTTTGAGTTAGCTTATCAAATCTTTGCAAATAACCCTCTAATTTTCCCCAACTTTTGCCTTCTCGATCCCCAACCTCAAGGACTCTAGCTTCAATTGACTCTAAGTCCTGCAAAATTTGCTCGATTACTTCCGGAGAATAACCAAGTCCCCAAGGTTGTTTAGCTCTACAAAATTCTGCGTAGGAGGAAAAATAATTACCGTTTTCGTCAGCTAGTTGCTGATATGCGGCGTGTTCCTCTATTCCCTGAAGCCAAGTTCGGAGGTGCTTAACACTGCTAACATTTTCGTTTAAAAGAGATTGAACTTGCAGTCGCACCGCGATCGCCCAAGGTTGAGAACCTGGAGATGCCGTTAAGTCACCAGCATCGCCACCTGTCAATGTTCTTACATTAGAGACATTAGATTTCACTGGCGTTTTAAAAATCATGACACTTTTAGCTTAACTAGATTAGCAAACTTCCTGCGTTCAAGTCATTCCTCAGAAGAAAAAAAAGGCTAAATCCCATTATTCAGTACAATAGTACTAAAAAAATGAAGTTATGCTGACGGCATCGCCTCCTTCTTCCTAATAACGTATCACCTGCCCCGTACTCGGATACCGACTCGGTACTTGAGTTGGTGACGATGAATAATTATACTGCTGCACTTGATTTGATTGTTGCAACCCTTGATTAATCAAAGCATTATTCCCAGGTGTAGTATTTGAAGGCACACCTGTTTGGTTTGTACCTGGAACCGATGAATAAGGCGTGGTGTAGTTTGGTACAGTAGGTGTCAGGGGCGGCGTTATCGGTATTGATTGCGTAGTGTTAGGTGACTGGCTGTTATTAAAATTATTATTCAAATTACTATTGTTGTAGTTCCCGTAATATGTTTGTGGTTGGGTAATACCGCCGTTATTGTAATTGCTGTAATCTGTTTGTGGCTGGTTTGTAACAGTCGGTTGGGCGTATCCCGTTGAACTAGGAATGCCATTGATTCCATCTGCTGTTGTTGTTAAGCCAGTGCGCGAGCTATAAGGCTGTGTAATGCTTTGATTTGGTAAGGTATTTGTGGGTTGTAACTGCCCGAAACCATTGATGGTATTGAGACTTGAATTTGAAAGATTAGTTTGATTGGGATTGAATGATTGATTCAAAGGTAATTGTAATGAATTTAAGTTGGGACTACTACTCGTAAGGTTTGACGAATTCTGGCTTGTAGAAGCTGAGTTGAGTGCAGCTTGTAGGGGATTCACTGCAACCGTTTTGTCGGTGTTATTTTTCTTTATTTGCCCGCTATTTAAACCAGATAAATTTAAACCAGATGGAAATTCAACTCCTTCAGCCCGATTCGATGATTTTGACGCATTCAGTCCTAGAAATCTGTTATTGCGTTGAATATTACTAAGTTGTAATAAATTATCGGCTTGCTTCAAAAAGGGATTATCCGATTTGGGCAAGGGTGCGGAATTGTCTGCAACATTGAGTTTAATGTCGTTTGCTGTTTTTTGCTTGCTAATTGCTTCTTCTAAGGCACTTCTAATTGGTGTTTTGGGAATTGGTTCAGCCGCCTCTAAGGGCAGCGCACCAAGATTTGAGTCGTAAACTAAAACAGGTAAATTATCAATATCGGCAACATTCGCACGGTCTTCAGGCGAAAGTGTCGGGCTTGATTGCTGTGTTGCAACTGGTTTAGATTGACGGTTAGTAAAAATATCAGGACGTGCCCAGTATTCCTTGATTGTTAAACCGACAATAGATAAGAAAATGGCAGTTCCCCAAATGCTAGGACGTGTCAAGTTCCACAACCTAGCTTTAAAGTAACGAAAGTATGCTGGCGGATAACGACGGCTTTTCATGGTTTTAGAAGGGAGTAGCGAGTAGGGAGTAGCGAGTAGGGGGAGTGATTTTATCTATAACTTATATTTGATTAATGAATATTTCAAACAAAGTTACTAAATCAATTCTAATAATTTGAGTGTTGATTTCATCCTAGCCTTTAGATAGTTATTTAGTCATTACTTACGTACAGGTAGCAGTCAAAACTTTAATTAGCTTTCTAATTTTTACTTTTTTTACTCCTCTTGCGACTCCTCACTCTTCCCACTTCCCACGGACTACTCCCTACTCCCCATTCCCTCGTATTATAAGAAGTGTAGCCAAATTTTAAACGGCATAGCATGGGCAGTATTTGGGAACTCGATTTTTACTCGCGTCCAATTTTGGACGAAAATCAAAAGAAAGTTTGGGAAGTTTTGATTTGCGAAAGTCCGTCGGATGTACGCGCCAAGACTGATTCATTGTTTCGTTACGCGCAATATTGCCCTAGTACGGAGGTAAATTCGTTGTGGTTGCGAAGAGCAATACTTGAAGCAATTGATAAAGCTGGAGAAGCGCCTGTTAAAATCCGCTTTTTTCGCCGCCAAATGAACAATATGATTACCAAAGCTTGTCTGGATGCTGGTATTCCAGGGCAACCGAGTCGGCGAATTTTGGTGGTGTATAAATGGCTAGAACAACGGATGGAAGAAGTTTATCCAGAGGAACCTGGTTATCAAGGGGGTACAAATCCATCAGTACGTTTGGATGCACCTGTCCCGCAGCGGTTGCCGGATGCATTGGAGGGCGAGCAATGGGGATTTGTTACATTGAAAGGTAGTGATTTTGCGGATATGCCAGAATGGGATATCGGCTTTGGAGAAGCTTTTCCAATAGATTTGGCGCAGCTTTCAGAAGAAGCTCCGATTCCTGGTGTATTAGTTTTTTCACAACGGGCGCTACCCCTAGCGGCTTGGATGTCGGGTTTAGAGTTGGCGTATTTAAAATTTGATACTAGTCAATTCCCCCGACTGTTGTTAGAGACTGGGGCAACCGAAAGTTGGATTTTGGCTAACATTAGTAATTCTAAGATGCAACAAGAAGCTTCATTGTTTGAAGAAGCGAAGCAAAAAGCTAATGGTGTCCACTTTATAGGCGTTCAGTCAAGCCCCGAATCTGAATCATTTACAGGATTTTGGCTTTTGCAAGAGGTCATTCTACCGTAAAGTTGTTGAGGAGAAATTAGGGATCTAGTAGAGAGTTAGGAGTTAGGAGTTAGGAGTTAGGAGTTAGGAGTTAGGAGTTAGGAGT
>CAXTCQ010000310.1:0-9643 GCA_964242965.1 uncultured Calothrix sp.
CCCCCTACTCCCCACTCTCTAATTTATATGAATTTATCTCCAAAAGTGGTTGAGATTCTTTCATCGGAAGAACTTCGGCGGACTGTAACTCGTTTAGCTTCGCAAATTATCGAAAGAAGTCGGGATTTATCACAATTGGTGCTTCTTGGTATTTACACTAGAGGCGTACCACTAGCTGATTTATTAGCACGTCAAATCGAAACATTAGAAGGTGTCGCTGTATCGGTAGGAGCGTTAGATATTACTTTTTACCGCGATGACCTCGACCAAATAGGTTTGCGGACTCCCGCGAAAACTGATATTCCCTTTGACTTAACGGGGAAAACCGTTGTCCTTGTCGATGATGTAATTTTTAAAGGTAGAACGATTCGAGCAGCGTTAAATGCAGTACATGAATATGGTAGACCGGAAGTGATTCGTTTAGCAGTGCTGGTCGATAGAGGTCATCGTGAGGTTCCAATTCACCCAGATTTTACTGGCAAGCAATTACCCACAGCAAAGGAAGAAATTGTCAAGGTTTATTTACACGATTTGGATGGACGCGATGCAGTGGAACTGATTGGAGATTAAAGCACGTAGTAGCGCGATACTCGCTTAAATTAAGCGTCCGCTAGGTTGGGAAGAATTAGAAACCCCGAGTTGGATGCCTGACTTGCACCAATTAGATTGTCAAGTAGAAAAATAACTAAGTATTTATAGATTTTTCAATTGCGTTTTCATCCGCCAGGGACTGTAATTCCCCCTCTAATAGCTAAAGTCCTCTTTCAGAGGACTATTAAAGTATCATGATTATATGTTAAATAAATTACTTTAATAAGCGTATGTATGGTGTTATATCATGTTCGATTAAAGACTTATAATAAAACTAGATAAAAGTAGGTTGGGTGAAGCGTTCGCGTAGCGTGTCCCTTTGGGACTCAGCGTAACCCAACGTTATGTTGGGTTACACGAACGTTCCACCCAACCTACACAGAAAAGTTTTATTATAAGTAATCATCCGAACTTGATATTAACGGTACAGGTGCAAGATTATTTGCGTTTGGTTTTTTGGTGGTTGCTTTTAACAACTACCTGATTTTACTCGAATCTAAACAGGACTTACGCAAAGCCCCCCAATTTATCGGGGGTAGGTTCCGATCTCCAAGGACTAGAACGCTTAATTTTTCGTATAGTGTGCGTAAGTCCTACTAAAGTTGGGCAGTTAAATGTTTAGAAGATTTAGTGCTGTTCTAAATCATTACTAAGTAGTTGCTTTTTCTTCTTGCATACTCCCAGTAAGGTGCCAAATGCAACGAGTCCAAGTAGTGCAGATGGTTCGGGGACAGAAATTCGTTGTGCAGTTATACTTGCTTCGTAAGATGTTCTCAGATTTCCAATTGCAGGGAGTGAGTAACTTGCTTCAAGTTGTTGCAAACCCTCTGCACCAATGGAAACCGAAAAAATTCCATTGTTATCGACAGCAAAACTTTTACCTAAATGTTCAACGACAGCATCAGAAATTTGGTTTCCTTGATGTAAAACTTTGACTTGCAAAGAGTCACCCGGTTTGATATCTAAAGGATTTTGTAAGGGTATAATTTCGAGAGGTTGGTTGTATGGCTTTGCTAAAATATCCGACCAATCGTAAAATGCTTTTGTATATTTTAGATAATGCCCAACATCCTCATAGTCTTTGACTTCTGATTCTGCGATCTGTTTAGATCCTGTGTCGGTTCTGGCAAAGAAACCGTTGTCAAAGAATCCAGTAATAACTGATGGCTGGCTGTTTGGAGTTAAAGATAGCCCATCTTGTTTTTGATTGATTGTAAACGGGATAGTTTGTCTCGATGCATCATAGACTGTTGCTTCTTTAAATTTAGATGGTACATAAGGTTCGGGTCCGTCTTCTGGATGCCCAAAAAGGATGTCATATTCGCCGTTTTGGTTTTGGTAGTCGAACCACACGACATGAGCAAATGCAGGTTGGATTAGGCAAGGCAAAATAACCGTTGTTAAGAGTAATTCTTTCCATCGTTTCAACATTTGATGTACCCTAATTGGTTAATTAAATATTTATACCGATTTAATTAATGATTGCGATATCCAGATTGTGCTAGAGAGATAATAAATCCTCGTACAATATATACGCCGCATTCTTTCCTTAAATTGGTATTATCCTTTGATTAGGAATATTAACTACATAAGCAGTTTCTTTTATACTATACAATCCCCTCTCCGGGGATAATTTAACTTGCATAGATATTTATGTTTTCAGAGAATAATTTTTGGGATTTGCTTAAGATTAGTTATTAAGATTCTTGACTTTTGACTGTACCGATGGTTTGTAATAGTTGTTTTGCGGTATAGGGTTTGGATAAAAAGGCTTTAACTCCGACTTCGGTGACAGTGTTCATTTTGTCGCTGGAAATAAGTCCGCTGACAGCGATAATTTTTACCATCGGGTTGATTTTTTTGAGGGTGCGAATAGTTGTAAGTCCATCCATTATCGGCATTACTATATCGGTGAGAACAATAGAGATTTCATTACGGTGTTCTGCATAAAGTGCGATCGCTTCAATTCCATCGCTAGCAGTTATCGCTTTATAGTTGAAAGTCTCTAAGGATGTCTTGGTGATATCGCGGATTGAATCTTCGTCATCAACAACCAATATTAATTCTCCATTGCCAATTGGTAAATGGGGTTCGCTGTCTTCATTGATTTCAGGTATTTGTAGTGCGGGTAAATAAACTTGAAATTTACTACCTTTTCTAGGTTCGCTATAAACGTTGATAAATCCACCGTGGCTTTTAACAATTCCGAGTACGGTAGAAAGTCCGAGTCCTGTACCTTTGCCGAGTTCTTTGGTGGTAAAAAATGGTTCAAATATCCGGTCGATAATTTGCGATGACATACCAATGCCAGTATCGCTAATAATAATTGATATATAGTTACCAACTTTCGCCTCAATATTCATTTTGGCGTAGTTTTCATCAATGAAAAGATTTTCGGCAGATATTGTTAATGTGCCACTGTCGGGCATCGCATCGCGGGCATTGACACATAAATTCATCAAGACTTGATGGAGTTGGGTTGCGTTAGCTGATACAGTCCATAAGTCCGGGTCAATTTGGGTAATAACTTGAATCAATTTTGGGAAAGTTTCTCGAATAACTTGCTGTATTTCGGTAATTAGGTGTTTGAGTTGTAGTGGAGTGCGATCGCCTTCAATTCCGCGTGTAAACGATAACACTTGCTTGACTAAATTCGCTCCGCGTTTAGCGTTATTAACTATTATCGGTAACAACCTTTTACTGCGGTCGTCATGCAGTTGCGATTCTAAAAGCTGTGCAGTCATTAATATCGGTGCGAGGACATTATTAAGGTCGTGTGCGATACCGCTAGCTAACGTGCCAATGCTCTCCAAACGTTGAGCGCGGAAAAATTGTCCTTCTAGTTGTTTTTTTTGCGTTATGTCAGTATTAACGACAAGAATTGCTTGGGAATTACTGTCAAATTCAGGTACAAGCGTCCAGCGACTTTCAACAATGATTTCGACACCGGATTTTGTGATTTGCTTGAGTTCACCTTCCCAAGCACCATTTTTGATTAAGGTGTTGAAGCTAGATTGGAATTGTGATGAACTTTTCTCTTGCCAAAGCTGTGCGGTTTGCGATCCTATTGCTTCTTGGGACTTCCAACCATACAAATGTTCAGCTGCTTTATTCCAGAACAAAATTTGATTTTTTAAATCGCAAACAAATATTGCATCGGTTGCAACATCGAGTAATGCAGCTTGTTCGCGGATTTTGCGCTCCGAGTGTTTGCGTTCTAAAGCGTAACGAATCGAACGCTCTAACAATGCGGCATTTAATTGACTTTTTTCTAAATAATCGGCTGCTCCTGCTTTCATTGCTTGGATATCGATTTCGCGTTCCCCTTTCCCTGTCAGTAAAATCATTGGTGCCGAACACCCATTAGTGACAGCAATACGCAGTAATTCGAGTCCATTTCCTTCTCCCAACCGATAATCAATTAGATATACATCGTGTTGGTGTTTGGTAATAGCATGAATTGCAGCTTCATAATTACTTACCCAGTCTAAGAAGCAACCAGCAACCTGAAATTCGCTGAACCAATCGCGGGTTAAAATATAATCGTCTTCATCGTCATCGATAAGAAGAACTTTGATGGGGCTGTTATTCATGGTTGCTTTTCCCCGATTAGAGTGGTAATTCGACAATTTCAAACCAATACTTTCCTATAGTTCGCATTACTTCAACCAATGATGCAAAGTTCATGGGCTTGATAATGAACGAATTTGCACCTAGATGATAAGTTCGGTATATATCTTCTTCAGCTTTCGAGGTCGTCAGTACAATAACGGGAATTTGTTGGAGAGCAGGGTCTGCTTTGATTTCTTTGAGGGCTTCACGACCGTCTTTTTTGGGCATATTCAAATCGAGTAAAATTAGCCCAGGACGAGGTGAACTATTAGGACTGGCATATTTACCTCGGTGGTATAAATAGTCCATCAACTCTTCACCATCTTTGACTACATGCAGTTCGCTTGATAATCGGCTTTCTACCAATGCTTCACGCGCTAACATGCAATCGTCTTCGTCGTCATCTGCTAATAAAATATTGACGGTTGTTTGCCGACCCTTCACTATCTATTTTCTCCCTTAAGTAAGTATTAGTATTAATTAATTATTAAATCACAATAATCAATTTAATAACCTTGTGTCATTTCTTTTTGATGAGAGTATGATAAACCTTTTTGAGAAGCAAAAGGAAGAAGAAAAAGCAAAAAGGGGAGGGGTAAAGGAAAAACAAGAGGTTTTTGATTGGAATTAATAAAATACACGTGTCCAAAGAATATTATTCTTTTTATAATTTATTGTTTTAAAACCATTAGTTAGTTTCGATGTTTATTATCAATAAAAATGAATGGCAAATAGGTATTTATTTGACTTCACTCGATAGGATACTACAAATCTTTATTTGTCAATGAGTACTTTTACTCAGTAAGAAAATATAATTAAAGCTGCGATGTCGCCTTTTCGTATTTCCCCTTTCCCCTTTCCCCTTTCCCGTTTCCCCTCTTAAAGAATTCTTATAGCGGTAATGTGACAATAAATTTCGCACCATGACCAATTTGACTTTGAGCGGTGATACTACCTTGGTGACGTTCGACGATTTTGCGGCAGATTGCTAAACCGATACCTGTACCTTCGTATTCGCTACGTCCGTGGAGACGTTGGAATACTTGGAAGATGCGATCGCAATATTTTTCATCGAAACCAATACCGTTATCTTCGACTATAAGTTTACATAGCTGCGGCTCATTTTCGGGCGATATTATCTCGCTGTAAATACGGACAACGGGTACTTTTTGGGTCAGATGAAATTTTAAGGCATTACCGATAAGATTTTGTAACAATTGTCTGATTTGTAACGGGTCGGCATTGATTACTGGTAAGTCGCCAAGCACGATTTTGGCTGCGGTCTGTTGTATGCGAATTTCTAAGTCGGATAAGACCTCCTCAGTAATTTGCTGGAAGTTAGTTTGTATAAATGGTTGCGCCCGTG
The DNA here is from genome assembly GCA_964242965.1 of uncultured Calothrix sp. Taxonomy (GTDB): domain Bacteria; phylum Cyanobacteriota; class Cyanobacteriia; order Cyanobacteriales; family Nostocaceae; genus JANNFJ01. The sequence continues at coordinate 5,570 of CAXTCQ010000310.1, forward strand.
TTGTTACCCGCGATAAAGTCAATAAATCTTCAATTAGTGCCTGCATTCGTTCGGCTGCATTCTGCATTCGTTCGAGGTAGTCGCGTCCGGGTTCGGAGAGGACCGGATAGCAGGTTGTTTTGAGTCGATCGCCAAATGCTTTAATTTTTCTTAGCGGTTCTTGTAAATCGTGGGAGGCAATAAAGGCGAATTGTTGTAATTCTTCGTTGGAACGGGCTAGTTCTTGACGTTGTAAAGTTTCTTGTTCGAGGAGTTTGGCTTGAGCCAGTGCTATACCAATTTGGTCGCCAAGTTGACGCAATAGTTCTACTTCCCAATCTGTCCACTCGCGGGGTTGGCTGCATTGATGGGTAATTAATAGTCCCCATAGTCGATTTTTGAGTAAGATGGGGACGACTAGATTTGCTTTCACAGAAAATTGTTTCAGAAATTTCTGATGACAGGGTTGAATATCTGCCATTTCGATATTGGCGATCGCGCTAATTTTGCCTTGACGATATTCCTCAACATACTCTTCACTAAAACAAGGGTCGTTGATATCTTGCCCTAACAGTGACGCTAAACCAGGAACTGCGGCTTCTTGAACTACGACAACCGAACCATTTGACCGCAGTCGTAATATAAGTACGCGGTCGGAGTGGAGTAATTTTTGAACTTCGGTAACGCTAGTACTGAGAATTTCGTTGATTTGCAGCGACTGGCGAATTTTGAGCGTGAAATCGGCGAATAATTGCGATCGCAAGTTTTGACGCTGTAATTCTTCTTGAACTCGCTTGCGTTCGGAAATATCCATCATTGCCCCAATCATCCGCAAGGGTTTGCCTGTACGGTCGCGAACCACATACCCCCGGTCAAAAATATAAGCAAACGAATCATCAACACGTCGAAAGCGATACTCATTCGCCCAAACCTGCATCCCGCTATCAATTACTACTTGTATGTCGCTAACAATTCGCTGTCGGTCGTCAGGGTGAATGCGCGAACACCACCATTCTGAATTGGAACGGGCTTGTGCAACCGAATAGCCAAAAAGCGTTTGCACGCTTTCATTCCACCAAACTCGATCTAATAATAAATCCCAATCCCAAACTGCATCATTTGTGGCTCGAGCCAAAATCTGGAAGCGTTCTTCACTTTGTCGCAGTAGTTCTTCTGCCAATTTTCTTTCAGTAATATCCGTATGCGAGCCAGCCATCCTGATTACTTCTTTTTGCTCGTTCCATCGTGCCTGACCGCGATTCAAAATCCATTTGTAGCTACCATCTTGACAGCGAATACGATGCTCGGCGATATAGAATGGTGTTTTTCGGGCAAAATGCTCTTCAATTTCCTGTCTGACCCAAGCAATATCATCGGGATGTATGCGTGCTATCCATTCCTTCAAATTGCCGCCGATTTCGTCTTCTTGATAACCGAGCATTTCTTTAGCGCGAGTCGAAAAAAATACTTCATCAGTGATTATGTTCCAATCCCAAATCCCGTCATTAGTACCCTGTATTGCTAACTGCCAGCGCTGTTCGCTTTCTTGGAGTGCCGTCAGTACTTGCAAACGCTCGTGTTGTGCTAGAGATTCCCGAATTGCCACTGCTAAATAATCGGCAACTTCGCGCAGCGTCACAATTTCATTTTCGCTCCACTGGTGAGGCAACGGCGAATCAAAGCATAGCAATCCAACTAAATCTGAATGCTCTAACGATACATCTAATACCGCTTGAATTCCTTTCGATACCCATAGTGGCGCTAATGCTACTAATCGCTGGTCGCTTGTTACATCCGCAACGATGACGGGTTCCGAGCGTCGTAATGCATTTAAATACCCATTCGCTACAGTTAAATCTGTTACCAACCCATTCATTGGCGGCATTCCTGGCGGCTCAACCGAGTAAACTACTGTTAGTTTGCTATTGTTATCGATTGTCGAGTAAGCAACCCGGAAGGTCTGAAAATATTGACTAATTTGGTTAATCGTAATTTCAATTATTTGCGAAACTGACATTCCATTCGTGATGCTCGTTGAAATTGTATTAATCAACTTCAAGCGAGTTTGACTTTCCATCAGTGCTACTTCAGTGTGCTTGCGTTCGATTGCTGTTGCCAGAACATTGGCGATCGCTTGCAAAAAATAAATTTGATCGCGGTTATAATGGCGCGGTGTAGTTGCGTGCGCTCCCAAAACACCAAATGGTTTATCTTTGCCGTGAATGACTACCGATATTCCGCTAACTACGTCATGGTCTGCGAGTAACTGCGGTCTAGTAAATCGCGTTTCGGTAGCAAAGTCACTTACAACTACTGGTTCGCTGTTCGATAAAGTATATCTAGCTTGCGACTCTGGGATGCTGCTTACTGTAACACTTCCCACTACCCCTTCGTGCCAACCCACCCCAGCGCGCAGTAAAAAATTATTCCCATCAGGTAATAGTTCCAAAACCTGAGAATAATCGACCTCAAGACTTACAGCCACAAAATTGACTGCTTGTTCCAACAATATTGTTAAATCAATACCCGCAAGCGCCAATTGACTTAATTCCGCCACCAACGCTTGACGGTTCGCGTATACTTCCAATGCTGCTTCAAATTGTTTGCGTTTGGTGATGTCCATATTCACCCCTGACATCCCCACTGCCGCACCCGAACTATTGCGGAAAACGACACCTCGACTTGCTATCCAGCGCACCTTCCCATCGGGTAATACGGCTCGAAACTCGATATCATATTCTGCATTTTCGTCAACTGCTCTCATTACTGCGTTCGTCACCAAATTGCGGTCTTGGGGATAGACGCAACGTATAAAAGCATCATAACTACCGGGGAAGCTACCTTTCTTTAAACCAAAGAGTGCTTCTTTTTTATCCGACCATGTAACTACATTGGTTGTTATGTCCCAATCCCAAATTCCCATTTGGGCAGCTTCCAATGCTAATACTAATTGTGCTTCGCGGCGTTTTGCCTGTTCGGTTTGCGCTTGTAATTCTGACAATGTCCGCTTGGCATCAAGCATTCGCCGCACCCTTTGCTGCAATACTTGCCAATGGATGGGCTTGGTAATGTAATCGGTCGCACCTGCTGCGAATGCTTTTTCTACTGATATTTGGTCTGCAAGTCCCGTAATCATTAATATCGGTACATTTTCGCCATTGGGAAGGGATCGCAATTTAGTACAGCATGTGAATCCATCGATTTCATCCATCACGGCATCAAGTAATACCATATCTGGTTGTAGTTGAGCATAATTAGCTAGTGCTTCCTTACCATTGCTTGCTTCTGCTACTTGGTATCCAGCAAATTCGAGCAGTTCGCGCAACTGCAATCGTATTAATGCATCATCGTCTACAACCAAGATTAAATTTATATTACTCAACATTTTTTTCTTAAATTAAATTAAGTTTTGTTTAATAATTAAAATAATTATTAAATTAACAAATTGTGAGATTGAGAAATATCTTTAGCTTAAGTAGGTAGAAAAAATTATCGCTCTTAGTTAAGCTGGACTTTATCCATTTTTACGAAACTCTAAAGCCAACGCTGAAAGCCTTGTGAGACGGTAGTTTGACTTTTTTTATTTTACCGAGAATCAGTGATATGGAAAAAGTGTTTGCCGTCATCTAGGATTTTGCCGGATAAACAAAAGTTAGTCACTAATTTTGGATAAAGTCGAGCTAAAGAGTCGGTTCGTGGGGTTTTAGCTAATACTTATAATATACTTCGTTTTTAAGCGCTTACCTACTTAGTATTTTTTATCGTAACATATAAGTTATCAAATAAAATCGTCAGGGGATATATATAATATTACGTAACAAGAATTCCCAACTTTGTAAAAGTTGTCGGGAATCTGACCCTGGCTACATGTCTAAATTAATCACTATTAGTAAGTTGATGAAGAGTTTTAAATAACTCTTGCGCTGTATAAGGTTTGCTTAAAAACACCGATTTCGATTTATAAAGCAGTACTTGCTCGCTAGATGCAAGTCCGCTAACGCTAATAATTGGCAGTGAAGAGTTCATTTTTTGGAGAGTTCCGATAGTAGTTGAACCGTCCATATTAGGCATTATCATATCGATAATTGCTGCTTT
>CAXTCQ010000311.1:0-9633 GCA_964242965.1 uncultured Calothrix sp.
CTCTGTACGGGCGGGTTCACTAATATACTCAATTGTAATGAAAAAACTTTGTAAACCCGCCCCTCCGCTCCTCCTAACATTCTAAATTATGCGAACCACAAACCAATTACCCAGGTGGCTAAGTATTAGCTTGGCATTTCCCCTTATTATTCTTAACGGTTGGGTGTTGCTACAAGTTATTAAATACTTTCAACCATTAGTTAATGTTTTCGTTGCTGCAATTTTACTCGCTTTCGTTCTCGACTATCCCATCGAATTTTTCCAACAGCAAGGAATCAAGCGCAAACTAGCAATTTCGGCAGCATTGTTACTCACCGTTGTTGTAGTTGTTGCCCTCGCTATTACCCTTGTCCCCTTGCTTCTCCAACAACTGTACGAACTAGCAAATATTTTACCTAGTTGGATTGATTCGGGCTCGCAACAACTTCAAACTTTCCAAGATTGGGCACTTAATCAGCAAGAACTACCTATCAATATTAGTAACTTAGTTACCCAGGTTCTCGACCGATTATCGAGCCAATTACAAACATTTACCGGAAAAATTCTGAGCTTTGCTGTTGATACAATCGGCACATTATTAAACGTTCTTTTAACAGTAGTTTTAACTGTCTACCTAGTATCAAATGGCGATAAACTATGGGATGGAATATTTCTGTGGTTTCCGGAACATATTAGTACTCAAGTCCGCCAATTATTGCGTGAAGATTTCCACAATTATTTTATCGGACAAGTAACATTAGCAGCAGTTCTCGCAGTCACCTTAATTCTAGTATTTCTCCTCCTCCAGGTTCCCCTGGCTTTGTTATTTGGATTAGTCATCGGATTCTTTTCACTCTTTCCTTTTGGTACGGGAATCGGTATTAGTATTATCGCACTGTTAGTAGGGCTACAAAATTTTTGGCTGGGTGTAGAAGTGCTAGCAGTTGCTGTTGGTATCGACCAAATCAATTCAAATTTCGTCGCACCTCGGATTCTCGGTAATTTAACTGGTTTAAATCCCGTATGGGTGGTGATTTCTTTATTAATTGGAGCTAAACTTGGGGGGTTAATCGGTTTATTAGTTGCCATACCCATAGCCAGTTTCATCAAAGATGTTGCTGATAACTGGCGTATCGGCACATTCAAGTTAGAATCTATTGACAATAATTACGATAATACAATCAAGCTTGAGGAAAACCCAGATGTGGTATTAGGACGATAATAGGACAATTGAAATATTCGCTATCAATGAAGTGGGTTATGCTAAAGCAACTTATCCTCAAAGACTGGAAAAGTTTCCATTATGCGGAGTTGCCGCTGTACCCATTAACTGTTGTAATTGGCACAAATGCCAGCGGTAAATCGAATGTTGTGGAAGCTTTTGAATTACTCAAACGGATTGTTGAAAGTCATCCAATCGATACTGCATTAGGGGGGGATAAGACGCTGGCATCGATTCGGGGAGGAGTTGAATGGGCAGCAATTAAACCCGAACGTGAATTTACCCTCAAGGCAATTGTTGAAGGTGAAGGGAATCAAATCGATTATTTGTATGGGGTGACGGTAGAAACTAAACCCGATACATGTATTCTGGAGGAAAAAATTACTTGTCGGGAGTATCAACGCGATAAAAAAACAGTTATTTTTGAACGCGATTTAGTTACCAGCCATTTAGATTCTTACGACGAGTCAGAAACAGTCCTCAAAATATCGACTTTGTATAAAAATTCGCGCTGGACGCTTCCCAACAATTACAAATCGGTTTTAACGTACTTTAAAAACACTTACATTCTCGATAACATTCGGGAAGTAAACCTAATTATCCAAAACCTCGAAAAAATCTTCGTAATTAACCCGGTTCCTGCCAAAATGCGAAGTTATTCGCCACTTTCTAAAACCTTAGAAAGCGATGCCTCAAATTTAGCTGGAGTTATTGCCGGATTATCGTTAAGAACCCGCGATGAAGTCGAAGATACTTTATCAGCATATGCGCGAGGTTTACCTGCTGGCAATATTTTAAAAGTTTGGGCTGAACGTGTTGGTAGATATGGCACTGACGCGATGCTATATTGTGAGGAAGAATGGACGCACGGTCAAGTTCAAGAAGTTGATGCTCGTACAATGTCTGATGGGACGCTACGCTTTATCGCCATCATGACGGCATTATTAACTATACCCGAACGCAGCCAGTTAGTTATCGAAGATATTGATAACGGGTTGCATCCTTCGCGTGCGGAATTATTAGCAAGAATGCTGCGCGAAATTGGTAAAAAACGCCAAATTGATATTTTAGTTACCACTCACAACCCCGCTTTACTTAATGCATTTGGTGCGGAGATAGTACCTTATGTAATTGTTGTACACCGAGATACTGCAACTGGTGAAAGTCGGTTAACTAAGTTGAAGGATATTGAGAATTTGTCGAAGTTGATGGTGTCAGGTGCGTTGGGGCAATTAGCGACAGAAGGAGCAATTGAGAAAAGTTTGGTAGATGAGAAAATCGATAAAAAGGGAGAAAAGAAAAAGTAATTGTAGTAATTGTAGCAATTGTAGGTTGGGTGTAGCGAAGCTAAACCCAACATTCTATATTTCGTTGCGATTTCCCCCCACTTCGGGTTGTAAATCCCAAGCACGAGTAGGAAAAGGACGTTTCAACGGATTAAATACAAAGATATATAGAATCCTATCATTCGTGAAAAACCAGATCCCCGACTTCGCAGGAGAAGTCGGGGATCTTAGTTTGCTCGATTTTTACAAGCAAGCTAGAAGCGCTACCCATATAGTACAAAAACACTATCAAAGTATAATATTTTTGCCTGTAAGCAGCGAGTAATGCCTTATGTCCGAACATCCAATTATCAAACTTACACCCGAACAAGAAGCTTTAATTCCTATTTATCAGGAAAAGTGGCGAAAAATTGCGCTTTCAACTGAACGAATTGATAGACAAAAAGTAGCAGATGTGGTGAAAGCTGCCTATAAACTGATTGGTGAGGAAGAACCGGAAATCATTTTCTTTGATAGTCTTTATCCTGCTGCTAAGTTTATTTGGTTTAAAGGATGTTATTCGGACTTGGACTTTTTCTGGGATTTAAAAGAAAGGCTACCAGGAGTTAATTATTATGTATCTGAGTATCCAACAATGGATATGGAATTATTTAAAATAATACGAGGAATTGAAGATTGTGTGATAGCAGAAGCTGATAAAATTTTATCAGTCGATGACGCGATTATGTGTGATGAGTTTAGCGAAGGTCATATACAAACTGATATATTATGCTATGAGTTTGGCTGGAATGATTTTTGCTTTTCCGAACTTAAATACAATCGAAGTCAAGAATGGAAAATTTATCAAGATATTCTTGAAAATTGTGGACGAATTTATGCATATGAAGAAGCTTGCTTGATATGCGATCGCGTAGCGACTCCGCAGGAGTATCGCCCAACTAAACTATCCTTCGATAATCAAAATCGTCTCCATGCTGAATGAGAACCTGCAATCGAATACGCTGACGGGTTTAAAGTCTATGCTCATCACGGTGTCTGGCTACCAAAAGCATAAATCTTCAAAAAAATCTACATAAAAATAAAAATAAATAATCTTCAAACTTTTCCAGATCGATGGAAGTTTGCTGTCTACTAGCGGTATTTACTTAAAAAAGTATTTTTATATACAAAACTTTAAACAGTTTTCTGAAACTTCCTGATATTTGCAGCCTTTGAATGGGAATACTCACCTATAGAAGAGTATAACTATAAGCTGCTATGACACAATTATTAGATATAAAAAACACAGTTAATGGCTATCGCATAACTGAAAAAATCTACTCAGGTAGCAAAACCTTAGTTTATCGAGGTATTAAAGAAGATGGACAATCGGTCATCCTCAAACTGATAGCGACTGAATACCCTAGCTTCAGTGAAATTACTCAGTTTCGCAATCAATACACCATTACTAAAAATCTTGACCTTCCTGGCATAGTCAAACCTTTAAGCATAGAAAATTATGGCAACGGCTATGTCCTAGTGATGGAAGACTTTGGTGGCATTTCCCTGGCAGATTGGCAACGGGGAATTGAGATAGGGAATAATCCTCTAACCTTAAGTCAATTTTTTCCTATTGCTATTGAAATTGTCTCTACTTTAGAGGGATTGCATCGCTATCGAATCATTCACAAAGACATTAAACCCGCCAATATTTTAATTAACCCCAGCACAGGTGAGGTAAAAGTCATTGACTTTAGTATTGCCACCCTGTTACCGAGAGAAATTCAATTCCTGACTAATCCCAACGTTTTAGAAGGGACGCTCGCTTACATTTCCCCCGAACAAACGGGTCGGATGAATCGAGGTATCGACTACCGCAGCGACTTTTATTCTTTGGGTGTCACCTTTTTTGAACTCCTGACTGGACAGTTACCCTTTACCGCGACTGACCCGATCGAATTAGTTTATTCTCACATTGCCAAACCACCGCTAAAAGCCAGCGATATTAACGCCGATATTCCCCCGATTTTGTCTGACATCATTACCAAGCTGATGGCAAAAAATGCCGAAGACCGCTATCAGGGTACACAGGGGTTAAAGCATGACTTGGAGACGTGCCGTAACCAGTGGCAAACTGGAAATATTGCCACCTTTGAGTTGGGAATGCGGGACATCTCAGACCGTTTCCTGATTCCCGAAAAACTCTATGGTCGCCAACATGAAGTTGAAACCCTACTTGCAGCTTTTGAGCGTGTAACAGGTGGGACAACTGAAATGATGTTAGTTGCGGGTTTCTCTGGGATTGGTAAAACTGCCGTGGTCAACGAAGTCCACAAACCCATTGCACGGCAGCGCAGTTATTTCATTAAAGGAAAATTTGACCAGTTCCAGCGTGATATTCCTTTATCCGGATTAATACAAGCTTTTCGGGATTTAATTGGGCAATTGCTCAGTGAGACTGATGCCCAAGTTCAACATTGGAAAACTAATATTCTGTCGGCATTAGGAGAACAAGCTCAGGTAATTACTGATATTATTCCCGAACTCGAACAGATTATTGGTAAACAACCAGAAATTAGCGAACTTTCTGGTAGCGCTGCTCAAAATCGGTTTAATTTATTGTTTCAGAGATTTGTCCAAGTCTTCACTACTAAAGAGCATCCCCTCGTTATCTTTCTGGATGACTTGCAATGGGCAGACGCAGCTTCTTTAAAGTTTATCGAATTATTAATGAGTCAAACCAATATAGTCAACAAAAACCCTTACTTGTCTTCTCCCGAAATTACAGAAGACTTTTCGATTCCCATGTTTCAAGGGAATAGGGAGGTCGATGAAATACCGAGGAGTGACGAAACTGCGGGGGGTTTGTTACTAATTGGTGCATATCGGGATAACGAAGTTTCAAAGGCACATCCGCTTTGTTTGACACTACAGGAAATTGAAAAACTAGGAGCAACAATTAATGAAATTACTCTCAGAGCTTTAAATCAAAGTGAATTAAATAGTTTGATTGCTGATACACTAAAATGTGAAGAAATACTTGCTGTTCCTCTTACGCAAATAATATTTGCAAAAACCACAGGAAATCCCTTCTTTGCGACTCAATTACTTACTTATTTACATAAAGATGGCATTATTAAGTTTAGCTTTGATATTGGATTTTGGCTATATGATATTGCCGAAACACAGGCGATAGCTCTCACCGACGGTGTTGTTGATTTTATGGCAATTCAATTAAGAAAACTGCCGAAAAATACTCAACAAGCTTTAATGCTGGCAGCTTGTATTGGTAATGAATTTGATTTACAAACTCTTGCTACAGTATATGAAAAAACTGTGGAAGACACAGCATCAGATGTATGGAAAGCTTTACACAAGGGGCTAATTGTAACTCAAAGTAATGTTTACAAGTTATTTCAACATGATGATGCTCAGAAGGAAAATTTTGAAAGCAAAGACTCTAAAGAATTATCAGTAAGGAATTTGCAAATTCCTAAATACAAATTTATCCATGACCGGGTACAACAAGCTGCTTATTCTCTGATTCCCGAAGACCAAAGAAAGCAAATCCACTTAAAAATTGGGCTACTACTATTGAACAATACCCCAGTTGCAGAACGGGAAGCAAATATTTTTCAGCTTGTTAATCATTTTAATATTGCAGTGGAATTAATCGCAGATAGGACTAAGCATGACGAACTAGCCCAGATGAATTTGGTAGCTGGACGTAAGGCTTTAGCATCAACAGCTTATCTTACTGCGGTGAGGTATTTAACTACTGGAATCGAGCTACTTACCTCGGATAGTTGGGAGAATAAATACGAGTTATCTCTAGCTTTGTATGAGACAACAGCAGAGGCAGCTTACTTGGCTGGTCAATTTGAGCAGATGGAGAGATTAGTAGAAGTAGTGTTGGTGCAAGCTAAAACATTACTGGAGAAAGTAAAAGTTTATGAAGTCAAAATACAAGCTTATGGGGCGCAGAATAAAGCACTAGAAGCTGTCAATATTGCGCTAGATTTTTTAAAGTTATTGGGAGTTGACTTTCCTGAAAATTCTACCCAGTCTGATATTCAGATAGCAATGACAGAAGTAGCAACAAATTTGAGTGGGAAGCGTATTGAGGACTTAATTGATCTGCCAGAGATGAGGGAAGTGGAACCACTTGCAGTCATGCGTATTTTATCAAGTATCACGGCTCTTGCTTATCAAACTGTTCCAGAACTATTCCCACTATTTGCGCTTGAACAAATAAATTTATCAATCAAATATGGCAATTCTATCTTGTCCGCTTATGTATACGTGGTTTACGGATTAATCCTGTGTGGGGTATTAGGGGATATTGAGTCTGGTTACAAATTCGGCCAATTGGCTTTAGGTCTGTTGGATAAATTTAATGCAAAAGAAGTTAATGCTAAAAACAGCCTAACATTTAATATTGTTATTCGGCATTATAAGGAGCATATTAGAGAAACATTAAAGCCTTTACTGGAAACTTACTACAGTGGGATTGAAACAGGGGATTTAGAATTTGCCGCTTATTCTCTAATGTTTTATAACAGCTATTCATACTTTATAGGTCGAGAATTAGTAGGTTTGTCAAGAGAAATGGCAACCTATAGCGATTGCATTATTCAAACCAAGCAAGAAATAGTATTTAATTGGAATTCAATCTATCGGCAGATAGTTTTGAACTTGATAGGAACTGTAGAAAATCCCTGTTTCTTAACAGGTGAAGCCTATAATGAAGAAAAATTGCTGCCAATTCAACTTAAAGCCAAAGATAGAAGCGGAATTTTATATTTATATTTCGGGAAATTATATCTCTGTTACCTATTTCATGAGTTATCTCAAGCAGTTGAAAATGCCACTCTGGCAGAAAAGTATTTAGATGGTGTAACAGGACAGCTAATTGTTCCTCAGTTCTATTTTTACGATTCACTAGCTAGGTTAGCGTTGTATCATGTTACCGAGGCATCTGAGCAAAAACAAATCCTTGGTAAGGTGACAGCGAATCAGAAAAAGATGCAACACTGGGCGTATCATGCCCCGATGAATTTCTTGCATAAATTTTATTTGGTCGAGGCAGAAAGGCATCGGATTCTTGCTGAATATGTGGAGGCTATGGAATTATACGATCGCGCTATTACGCTTGCCAAAGAAAATGAGTACATCAATGAAGAAGCTCTCGCTAACGAACTTGCTGCTAAGTTCTATCTCGAATGGGGAAAACAGAAGATAGCCCAAACATATCTAATTGATGCCTACTATGCTTACAGTCGCTGGGGTGCAAAAGCTAAAGTTAACGATTTGACGAAACGCTATCCCCAGTTATTTGCCCCCATTCTTCAGCAAGAAAAATTTAGCTCCCACCCCAGCCATAAAACTACTTCCAATAATAAATCCCTATCCACTCTCAGCGATCGCCAAACTATAATTGGCTTTAAGACGAGCATTTCTGACTCTCTGGATTTAGCCGCACTCATTAAAGCATCTCAAGTACTTTCGGGAGAAATTGAGCTTGAACAACTGGTTTCTACTTTAATAAAAGTTGTAATGGAAAATGCTGGAGCCTCTAAATGTGCTTTAATTTTAAGCAAAGGTAATAACTCAAATTTAACTCTAGCCGCAGTCGGTTCCAGTTCAACTACAAAGTTCCCTTCAATTTGCCTAGAGTTAAGCGATGATGTTCCCATTACATTAGTCAATTACGTCAAGCGCACCCTAGAAATATTGGTAATCGATGATGCGAAAACTAACACATTCTTAGTAGGCGATCGCTACATTATCCGCGAACAACCGTATAGCCTTTTGTGCATCCCGATTATCAATCAACGTAAATTGCTCGGAATTTTGTACCTAGAAAATAATCTGACTACGGGAGCATTTACACGCGATCGCCTAGAAGTTCTCCAACTCCTCACCACCCAAGCAGCAATATCCTTAGAGAATGCCATCCTTTACAAGAATTTGGCCCAAGCTAATCAACAATTAATCGAATACAATCAGACCCTAGAAGAGAAAATAGAGAAGAGAACCCAAGAACTTAACGATAAAAATCAAAGTTTGCAACAAGCGATACAGGATTTACAACACACCCAAAGCCAATTAATTCAAAGTGAAAAAATGTCTTCTTTGGGGCAAATGGTAGCAGGAATTGCCCATGAAATCAATAACCCGATTAGCTTTATCTATGGAAATATTTCTCATATTAATAAGTATTTCGATGATTTACTGAATTTAATTACAGTCTATCAACAGGAATATCGCAATCCTTCTCCTATAGTTAGAGAGAAAATTGAGGAAATTGACATGAATTTTTTAGCAGAAGACTTGCCAAAGATTCTCGATTCAATGGCGGTTGGAAGTTCGCGGATTTGCAATATTATTCTGAGTTTACGTAACTTCTCCCGCCTGGATGAATCTGATATGAAGCCTGTTAATATTCATGAGGGAATCGATAACACCTTGATGATTTTACAGCACCGACTTCAGGAACAAAGCGAGCGCCCTAAAATTGAAGTCTTCAAAGAATATGGGCAACTGCCTAATATTAGTTGTTATGCTGGTCTACTCAATCAGGTATTTATGAATATATTGAGTAATGCAATTGATGCTTTAGAAGAGTTAGTTGTCAATAGTAAAACAACGAACAACGGAGAACTGACCGCTGACAACCCCAAAATTTGCATTTATACTGAACTATTAGACAACCATACAGTGAGAATTCGGATTGCTGATAACGGTTGTGGTATAACAGAAGCAGTGCTTCATAAAATCTTTGACCCATTTTTTACCACTAAACCAGTAGGAAGTGGTACAGGGTTGGGGTTATCGATTAGCTATAAAGTTGTAGTAGATAAACACAAAGGTCAGTTAATCTGTAATTCTACTCCAGGACAGGGAACTGAGTTTGTGCTTGAAATACCTATCCAGCCTTAATCAAATTCAAATTTGATTAATAAGGTATTGTAAATTGCTAGAAAACAAGCAATTTACGTTCCTCAACTTGCTTTGTTTTATCTTAGCTTATTTATTTGAGCGCAGATTTCATCATTAAGAAGTACAGCGTGCAAGCATAGATTGTTGTAGGGGGCCGGCAATTCCGTGCCCCCAAGGTTTTTAAATCTTTTTTAAATTTTTAATAATTATAAAATTTATTAAGAG
>CAXTCQ010000312.1:0-9607 GCA_964242965.1 uncultured Calothrix sp.
CAACCAGTATGTTCTTGTAGGGTTCTGAGGCAGGTGCCATCTTGCACATCCCATAGCCGCACGGTTTGATCGTTGCTGCCACTCGCAAGCATTTGAGCATTCGGGTGAAATGCCACTGCCCAGATCCAATTTGTGTGTCCTGGCAAATCCTTGGAGCAAGTTTCTTGCTCCAAATCCCAGAGCCGCACGAGGGCATTATAACTGCCACTGGCTAGCATGGAGCCATCCGGACTAAAGCTGACTGAAGTGACCCCACTGGTTTGCCCCTGCAACGTCTTGAGGCAGGTGCCACCCTGGACATCCCACAATCGAGCTGAAAGGTCTGCACTGCCACTCGCAAGCGTTTGACCATCCGGATTGAAAGCAACTTCCCAAACACAACTGCTGTGACCTTGCAGCAGTTTGAAGCACGTTCCATCCTGCACACTCCACAACCGCACTGAGGCATCCTCACTGCCACTCGCAAGCGTTTGACCATTGGGACTAAAGCTGAGTGAGGTGACCCAACCAGTATGCCCTTGCAGTGTTTTGCGGCAGGTGCCTGTCTTTACCTCCCACAGTCGAACGGTGCGATCGTCACTACCGCTGGCGAGGATTTGACCATCCGGGCTGAAGGCAACTGCCCTAACCCAACTAGTATATCCTTGCAAGGTTTTGAGGTAGGTTCCGCGATCAACACTCCACAATCGGATCGAAGACTCTTCGCTGGCACTCGCCAGAATCTGTCCATTGGGACTAAAGCGAACTGAAGTGACCCCACCCGTATGACCCTGCAAAACCGTCAAGCAGGTTCCGTCGTGTGCATTCCAGAGCCGAATCGTTTGGTCATCACTGCCACTCGCAAGCATTTGACCATCGGGGCTGAACGCGATCGTCCAAACCCGACTGAAATGACCCCGCAGTGTTTTGAGACAGGTTCCTGAGAGATGGCTGGAATCACTCGCTTCAGCCAGGTTTGCAGGATTGGACTGCTCAAAATCGATGTTCTGCACATCCCACAACCGAATCAACGAGTCATGACTGCAACTTGCTAGAGTTTTTCCGTCGGGACTGAAGGTGACTGCCCAGATCCAACCCATATGTCCTTTCAATGTCAAAACCTGTTGACCATCGACCACTCGCCACAGGCAAATCTTACCATCCAAATCGCCTGTTGCCAGCAAGCTGCCATCTGGGTTAAAGCTGACTGATACAACGCTATTTAAGGTCTCTGCAAACACAGATGTTGCCAAATCTGCGTTGCGAAAATTGACCCCTGCCAGGTTGACCTGCCGTAAGTCGGCTTGCCATACGGTTAGCTCCGAAAAGTCACAGCCTCGTAAATTGCTTTGCAGATGCACCAGCAGGTTGAGAAGGTTACCAGCAATATAGTTTGGCTGAGGTGCTTGCTGCTGTTGCTGCTCTAACATGGTTTTTAACTGCTGTTCAAGGGCTTGTGAATTACCAAACTGGAGCAGTAATTGTTCAGAGATCGGCTCAACAATCAACCGCTTTTGCATCTCCCGAACATAGTCTTTTGCCTGGGCTTTGATCAGCGCATGGGTTCTGAGTCGCTCTGGCGTTTGGCTGGCAATTTCCCCAGAGACGCACTGCATGAACTGATCGGTCGCATACTCCAGCACTACAGGCTGGAGAAAGAACTGCTCACCCTCCTTTTCAATCAGCGATCGCCGCAACAACGACTGAATCGCGTCCGGTAATCTACGCTTGGAAGCCTTAGTTGCAAGATCCTCACTCAACTCGAAAAGCGAGACTGGTTCCCGATTAATTGCTAACCAAAAAAGCATTTCCTGCCCAATGTCTGACAAGCGATCAAACTGTCGCTGAAGCAAGTCTCGAATATCATCAAAGACCGCTAACCCCTGCTGCATATAGTTCAATATTTCAGCAATGCTGCCACTAAAGAGGTCTTGGGTTGTGGCTGCCACCAGCTTCAGCGCCAAGGGGTTGCCGCTGTAATGTGTAACTAATCTCTCCCATTCTGATTCTGTCCCCGCAAATGCCCCTTTATAGCGAAATAGTTCTTGTCCTGCTTCTGGGTTCAGTCCTTTCAGCAGGAGTGTTCTTACTGATTGCTGCTTCCCTTCCAGTGGCACAATCTCTCTAGGCTTTTCGCGACTGGTGAGCAGCAAGCAACTCTGATGGGGTACTCCCCCAATCTCTTTGAATAGCTGACCATATCCCTCATAGCCTGCTCGATACTGTGCAGGTTGCCCTGCACTCAGGATCGTCTCGACATTGTCCAGGATCAGCAAACAGGGCTTTTGACGCAACCCCTCCATCAGCTTCAGCAGTTTCCCATCCAGGCTACTCGGCACAGCGATGTCCTCTCCCTGTGCCCGCAATAGAATAGGCAACACCGTCTCTAACCACTCTTCAAACGGTGGGGTATTTTGCAGCGATCGCCACACCACCACCTCAAACTCAGTTTGAATCTGCTGCACCAGTTTGGCAGCCAGGGTACTTTTGCCCATCCCACCAATCCCCAGTAGCAGTACGAGGCGGCACTGTTCTTCTAGCACCCACTGTTTAAGACACAACAGTTCTTCACTGCGTCCGCAAAAGGTCGAGGTATCAATGGCGCTACCCCAAGCAGACGGCTCTGATTGGATGATCTCCTCCGCTGCTTCAATGACAGCACTAGGGCGTAGATAATCATTCCGCCTCAATTCCAAGCTAAAGGCTCGGAACGCCCACTGCAACGATTGTTTGTCAACGGGTTCTGAGCGCCCTAATACTTTCGAGATCGTGTTCCGGGACAAGCCCATCCGCTCATTGAGTTCTTCTAAAGTGAAGCGATCGCCTGCATTCTCGTTGAACTCAGCCTGGGTTTTGGCAGCTTGAAGCTTGTCCCACCCCTGGGCACTCAGGATCACCCCTCTGTAGCGCCTAGTTTTGTGCAGTGGCATCACAGTCACCCAGAACGAGAACAGAACTTAAGCAAAGTATAGGTGCTTAACCTCAAAAGATCAATAGGTCTGATTTTGAGAGGTCTCATGACGGCTTAAGTTGCACTTAATTTAAGCACTAGCTTGGTAAACTTGACTGGTCAAAATTAGGCAAACGCCGAAAAATAGGGACAGTTCTTTACAAGCCCCGACTTGCGGGCTACAAACTAGGAGGTTCGGTATGAAGATTGTGGTTATTGGTGGCAGCGGGCTTATCGGTAAGAAACTCGTGAACAGGCTGCGTGAGCGTGGACACGAGGCGGTGGCAGCGTCCCCTTCCTCTGGGGTTAACGCTGTCACGGGTGTGGGACTGGCTGATGTGCTGGTGGGTGCCAACGTTGTTGTCGATGTGATGAACTCACCGTCCTTCGAGGACGCAGCGGTGTTGGAGTTTTTCGAGAAATCATCCCGGAACCTCCTTGCCGCAGAGGCGGACGCTGGTGTCGGTCATCACGTCGCACTGTCGGTTGTTGGTGCCGATCGCATGCCCGACAGCGGCTACATGGGTGCGAAGATCGCCCAGGAGAAGCTGATCAAGTCCGCCGGCGTGCCCTATACAATCCTCCGTGCCACGCAGTTCTTCGAGTTCATAGGCGCGATCGCCCAATCCGCCACCGACGGGCAAACGGTTCGCTTGTCACCTGCCCTTTTGCAGCCCATCGCGTCGGATGACGTGGTTGCCGCACTGTCCGACGTCGCAATCGGGATGCCGATGAACGGCACGGTGGATCTGGCCGGTCCCGAAAAGCTACGTCTTGACGAACTCGTCCGACGATTCTTGAGCGCAAACCGAGACGCACGCAAGGTGATCGCAGACATCCACGCCCGCTACTTCGGCGTAGAGTTGAACGATCGATCCCTCACCCCTGGCGACAAGCCGCGCATCGGCTCGACCCGTTTCGAGGACTGGTTCAGCCACTCCACACCTCAGAAGTAAACCAGGCAGGCAGGGGCGGTGACGCCCAGATCGGGTAATCCGTCAGATCGGCAATGAGCTGCGCGTTCACCCCTGCCTATGCTTTCCCAAAAAATACGCCTTCTGATCCGCGATCAGATCGATTCGGGATGAGGGCGTCATACGGCGGATTTGTATCCACGAATTTATATAGCAACGGGACACAACGAAATCACCACGAAAGATCCAAAACCTACGCAGTATTAGGCCTCCTTTCGGGATAAGGGGCGAGGGGAAAGGTGTAGAAAGTAAGATATATATAAGGATTTTTTTCCTTTAACCTTTCCTCCAAAACCCCGACAAGTACTAATATAGTGTGTAATTTAACACTTCTATTTAGCGATACTGACGCTCCGCATATTTGTCTGGAACGCCGGAAAACTCAAATAGCTGTTGATTTGGAGATAAAGGCAATCCTTCACCGCTGTAACGATGAATACCTACTCCCATATCTCCCGTTTGCGTCAGCTTGAAACTCACTTCTTCAAATTCAGCTTCGCGGAAAACTTTGCGAACAGTTTCAGAGTGAGCAATTCCGTCAGAGTGTCCGCGAGTCCAGATAGCAAAGGAGCCTTTTTTCGCTAGGACAGGAAGGTTCCCAATTAAACGTTTAAGTTCTGCTTCCGAAGCTAAATTACCAAAGATACCGCACACAATTATAATGTCTGCCGGCACAACTCCTATGTAGCTACTTGAGTTGGTAGCATCGCCATTGACAAACTCAAGTTGCTTTGACAAACCTGCTGATTCAACACCAGCTTTTCCTCGTTCAGCCAGTTCGGGATTTAGCTCAACGAGTCTTCCGTACACATCCTTTGTACGCGGATGACTGGCTAGGGTTCCGAGTAAATCTCGTCCATCACCAGCGCAAACACTAACTACACGAATAATTCCTGGTGGAGATACATCTAAAGAATTGTCCATGTATTCTCGAACAATTTGCAGTCGTTGCTGTAATTTTGGGTCTGTATTATAAAGGTCGTGCCATTCAAACCAAGTTTTAGGCATAATCGGTGATTCCTTTCTTAATTCAAGAAAATAGGCGCTTGTAACAAATAATATCCATCGGTTGGGTGTCTCGCCTGACAAGAGCGCACAGACGAGACACCTATGGTACGTGAAGAAGATGTTCCCTCTTATTTAAGCAGTAACCAAACTTCGGTTGTAGGCAGAAGAGTCTCCTTTAATCGCCTCACTTCGTTTACCGTCGATACTGACTGGGATATCATCGCCGACAATTGTGACTCGCTGAACGTGACGGGGTTGGTCACCATAATCTGCTAGAGCATAATGTTGAGTAGCGCGGTTATCCCAAAATGCGACATCGCCAACTTTCCAACGCCAGCGCACTGTATTCTCTGGACGGGTGACGTAGGATTGCAATAGGCGAATAATATCGTTCGATTCTGTCTGCGATAAACCACGAAGACGACGAACAAAACCGCCGATAAACAGTCCCCGTTCTCCAGATTCGGGATGAACGCGCACAACTGGATGCAGTGTTTCGTATACGGTTGATGTAAAGACATCCCGATAAGCTCTAACATCTTCAGAAAGGTCAACTGCGGCTGCTGCATAGTCATAAGCATTGCTATGTACAGCCCAAAGTGTATCGGCTAGATTACGTAGATGCTCTGGTAAATCTTGGTATGCAGCCACTGAGTTTGCCCAAATAGTGTCACCGCCTGCTGGGGGAATAACTAGCGATCGCAAGATCGAACCGAGTGGGGGGCGGTCTACAAATGTCACATCGGTGTGCCAGTTATTGGCGCGGGCAACAGTTTTGCCATAATTCAGGTCGAGGACTGCTGGATGTTCTGGGAATGAAGGTACTGTCGGGTGGGCTGTGGTTACTTCACCAAATCGACGCGCAAAGGCAACCTGTCCATTAGCGTCGAGTTGCTCCTGTCCGCGAAAGAATATTACCTTATATTTGACTAAGGTTTTGCGGATATCGCTGATTATTTCGCCACTGAGATTAGTGCTAAGGTCAACACCTATAATTTTGGCACCGATGCGTCCTGCAACTGGTTTGATGTCAAAGTATTGAGAACCCATATTTTTGTATCTCCGTTTTGGTTAGTAATAGAACAATGATGCTGCGATTTGTCAGCGTATAACTACGCAGATGCTGCAACCAGTTGAGAAGGAGTTGCAACTTTAGTAAACTGGTTTACCGGACGGGGTAAACCAAGATTTTCCCGCAGGGTATGACCTTCGTACTCGGTGCGGAATAGTCCTCGGCGTTGCAGTTCGGGAATCACCAAATCCACAAATTCATCTAAACCACCAGGCAAATAAGGGGGCATAATATTAAACCCATCAGCCCCACCATTAATAAACCAATTTTCTAACTGGTTGGCTATTTGTACGGGTGTTCCCCAAATCGTCCAATGTCCGCGTGCGCCTGCAATCCATAAATATAATTGACGAATCGTGAAATTTTCCCTGCGGGCAGTTTCGATTAATAGTTTCTGGCGGCTTTGGTGGAGTTCGGTATGGGGCAAATCTGGCAAGGGTTCATCCAACGGGTAGCTAGACAAATCAACTTCCCCCAACATCCCCGTCAGCAAGCTTAATCCCACTTTGGGATGAATTAATTCCTGAATGCGATCGAATTTTTCCTTGGCTTCTTGCTCGGTTTTGCCAATTACTGGGAATACCCCCGGCATAATTTTCAGATGGTCGGGGTTGCGTCCGTATTGTAGCAACCGTCCCTTCACATCCGAGTAAAAAGCTTGGGCATCTTCAAGGGTTTGTTGTGCCGTAAAAATGACCTCTGCTGTTTGGGCGGCAAGATTTTTACCATCTTCAGAGGAACCAGCTTGGATGATAACTGGATAACCTTGAGGTGGACGGGCAACATTCAGGGGACCGCGCACGGAAAAATGCTCGCCTTTGTGGTTGGGAATATGCAGCTTATCTGGATCGAAGTAAACACCGGATTCTTTATCCCGCAGGAATGCATCGTCCTCCCAACTATCCCAAAGCTTAGTAACAACCTCGACAAACTCACGGGCACGCTCATAACGCGGCGCGTGTTCCATGTGCTTTTCCTGGTTAAAGTTTTGCGCTTCGGCAGTACTGGCAGAGGTGACAAGATTCCATCCGGCACGACCGCCACTCAAATAATCTAATGATGCAAACTTGCGGGCAATGTGAAAAGGTTCGTTATAGGTAGTTGATACCGTCGCCGCTAACCCGATATTTTCCGTCACCACAGACAGCGCCGATAGCAAAGTTAGGGGTTCAAAATGGACGAGGTTCCCTGTACGGCTTAATACCTCGCGTTTTTGACCGCGATGGCGGCAGCCACTCCCTACGGGAGTATCGCGTACCGCTACACCATCGGCGAAGAAAATCATATCAAATTTGCCCCGCTCCGCCGTCTGGACGATTTGCCGATAATGCTCGAAGCTCAAACCGCCATCTGCTCGTGCATCTGGGTATCGCCACGCCGCTAAATGATGACCCGAACTCATCAAAAATGCACCCAGTCTCATTTGTTTTTTGTTCGTACTCATATGCTTTTACTGGTGCTATTTTAGACTAGTTGATTGAGGAGCGATCGCTGCATATTGCTCAGGTGTCAGCGTTGCTTCCTGAACATTGATTCGTTTGGGAATCACACCATTTTTATAAAAGTAATCTGCAACTCGCTGTTGTTCCTTGATTAAATCTGGAGAAATGCCTCTCAATCCATAGCTGCGACGCCTGACTGCCAATTCCAGTACATCTTCAGGTAATTTTTGATACGGTGCGATTAACTTGACAGTTTCTTTGGGATGCGATTCAGCCCAACGCTGGATTTTATCAATTTCCTCGATAACTATCCGCAGCAATCCCGGATTATCAATAGCAAACTGCTTTTGCCCCATATAGTACCCACCGGGGGAATTAAGCCCTTGAGCAGTTTGAAGAACTCTAATCTTACCTGCTTTTTGAGCTAGAGCCAGATAAGGATCGCTAGTTACCCAAACGGGAATTTTCCCTTGCAGAAATGCAGTACTAGATTCTACGGTGGGTATACTCAAAACTTGAATGTCGCTAGGTTTTAAACCTACATCTTCCAAAGCTCTCAAGATGAAATAATGAGAAGCCGAAGCTCTTTGGAAGACGACTTTTTGCCCTTTAATGTCCTTAATACTCTTAATGGGAGAATCTGGGGGTACGGCGATCGCACTCCCTTTTCCAGAATTTTGGGTGCGGCGCGTACCAACAACATAAACAAGTTGAGTGCCCGCAGCTTGGGCAAAAATAGGTGGAGTTTCCCCCACAGCACCCAAATCAATTTTGCCGACATTCATCGCTTCCATCAATTGCGGTCCCTGAGCAAATTGCGCCCATTCCACCTTAACTCCCAAAGGTTCCAGACGTTTTTCTAGAACTTTCGTTATCCTGACTAAATCGCCTGCTTGTTGATACCCCATACGGAGTACTTTAGTTTTAATTCCAGATGGCTTTGTATCTGATACATTGTTTTGATCCCCTGTGCAACTGACCAACGTCAAGGAAGTTGCCATTAGCAAACCGGGTACTAAAAACAGTGTCAAACCGCGAAAGATTTTAGTTTTGAATGTAGTAATCATAGGTTTTCTGTGGTGAAAATTTTTGGCTCGTTTCTAGGCAACTATGCTTGTGATACACCACTGAAAGTCATATCCCGTAGACTGATGGGGAGATTTTTAGGCTTTTCTCCAGGCAACCAGGGCAGTAACTGGTAATTCTTCAGTAAAATGTCCTGAAGGTTCTACCGCTAGTAAAGATGCTCTCAGGTCTTGTTCAAATTTTTCGCGGTTTTCGCCAAAGAAAGAAGGTAGAGCAAATGCGGTTGAATAGAGGTAGCCCAAGTAAGAATCAATCGTCCAAGATTGCTCCAATTTCACTTCATAAGTGCCTAAACGCGAGAAAGACGATTGCAGTAAGATTTCTTCGTGGGATACTTCCAGAGGTTTCCAATCACCTTCTCCACCTTTGCCCGTGCGTCGGCGATCGCCTAGCCAGCGTTTAACTACAGTAATTACAGTTTGTTTCCAAGAATGTTGGCTTTCCCAGACATTTTCGTTGGTCTTGAGGATAGCGATCGCACCATTATCAACCACCAAAGAATCAAGCTTGGACAACACCAGTTCCCTCTGCATCCAATGAAATGAACGTCCCATTGTCACCAGTTGAAACTTACCTAATTCCTCAGAAATAGATTCTGCCCGGTCGTGAATCCAACGAATGTTACTAGCTCCTACGATTGCTGCTTGCTCCTGGGCTTCTTTGAGCATATCAGCATCAGGGTCGAGTCCCACTACTTCCGTAAAGCGATTCGCAAAAGGAATGGCAACTAATCCCGCACCGCAACCAAGGTCAAGCAATCGTCCTTTGCCATCCAGCTTAAAGGTGTCGGCTAGCAAATCAAACAAGGCTTGGGGGTACTTTGAGCGGTAGCGGGCATAATACCAAGCAGCACCCTGAAATAAAGTCGGATCGTAGGTAGGAATTGTTGTAACCATAACTCGAAACTCCAAAATCTCACCGAAATTTAGAATTATAGGAAAGCAAATAGACCTCTCTTTAAGCCTCTTTACTTAAATCTCTTCTCTGTGCCCTCTGCGTCTCTGTGGTAATTAATTTTACTATCAAAATTAATGACATGGAGTACTAGTAGTCCGCCACAGTAACTTTGCTAGGTGAGACAGGTTTTGTGGTATGC